>NZ_JBHUWC010000207.1:0-6977 GCF_042670225.1 Isoptericola sp. NPDC057191
GAATTCCCGGGGGAATTCACGCCGATTTCGTACCCCCAACGGCGGGGTCGGTCAGTAGAGGATGACCGGGGTGCCGTGGGGCATGCCCCAGGAGTCCCACAGCCAGTTGATCGCCGAGTTGGACACCCGCACGCACCCGTGCGAGGCGGGGTACGGCGGGATCGACGGCGAGCCGTGCACCGCGTACCCGCCCGAGAAGTACTTCGGCCGGTACATCGAGCCCAGCTCGAGCGTGGACTCGTGCATGCCGTCGCGTTCCATGTAGACCGCGAACGAGCCGTGCGGGGTCGTCGCGTGATACGTGCGGCCCTTGGCCTCGTAGGTGTCGCCGTTGCCCGACGACGCGTTGAAGATCCGGGTGACCTGACCGTTCTCGACGGTCATGAGGAGCTGTCGCTCCAGGTCGATCTCGACCACCTTGCCCGACGACGAGTGCGCCTGCGGGCGCACGCCGTCGTCGAGGGCGGCCTGCGTCTTCGGGCCGACGACGCCGTCGCGGTACTGGCCCGCCGCCTTCTGCAGCGCCCACACGGCCTGCTGCGTGGCGGGGCCGAAGCTGCCGTCCGCGTCCAGGAGGAAGTAGCCCAGCTCCTGCAGCCGCTCCTGGAGGGCGACGACCCGCGCGCCGGAGTCGCCGTAGGCGAGCATCTTGTCGCGCTCGTCGGCGGCCTTCTTCGCGGCAGCCTCCTCGGCTGCCTTCTGGTCCGCGGCCTCCTGGGCGGCGGCCTCCTCGGCGGCCTCCTTCTCCGCGGCCTTCTTCTCCGCAGCCTTCTTCTCCGCAGCCTTCTTCGCCTTCTCGGCAGCCTTCTGCTCGGCGGCCTTCTTCGCGGCGTCGTCGGCGGCCTTCTGGTCCGCCTGCTGCTGGGCGGTGTCCTCGGACGCCGAGCCCTGGACCCCGTCGTCGGTGGCCGAGACGCCGTCGGACGCGCTGCCGGTCGACGTCGCGGCGGTCGGGGCGGCCCCCGGCTCCGGCTGCGTGTCACCCGGGAGCGGGGCGCAACCTCCGAGCACCAGGGCGAGCACCACCGGCACGCCGAGGAGCGACGCCGCGCGGCGTCGCCGAGTCCTGGGAACCGTACGCATCGTGCCCCTTCCGCGCCGGTGTGCGGCGTACCGGGTGCGCCGCGGGGTACCACCGTGCCCCGTGCGCGCCCGGATCGCGAGCGCAGCACCCCGGCCGTGTCGTGATCGTGACCTGTCGTTCGTCGTCCACCTGCTACGACGCGCGACGAGGCGAAAAGGTTGTGGCGCGGGACATCTTCTCGCACGCGGGCCGCCCCACCGTCCGCAGGGACGGCGGGGCGGCCGCGTCGCCGGCACGACGGGTCAGCGGCGGTCCTCCTTGAGGACGGCGAGGCGCTGCCGGTACTCGGCCTCGTCGATCTCACCGCGGGCGTACCGCTCGCCCAGGACGTCGACGCCGCTGGCGCCGCCGCGGGCCCACGGCGGCCCGTACCGGCGCGCCCGGCGGGCGATCAGGAACACGACGGTGGCGAAGAGCAGGAACCACAGGATCGGGAAGACGATCCACCAGCCCGGCCCCCCGCCGCCGGCGTACGGGTGCGCGGCGACGGCCGCGGGGACGGCGATCGCGGTGGCAGTGGTGAGCATCGTGGACTCCTCGTGACGGTGGGTCCGCCCTCTGCGGGCCCTCGACCACCACCGTCGCCCGGCGAGGAGGGCCGCGTCGTCACCCCGGCGTACCGACCTGGGTGGTCCCGTCGTGCCACCGGTCGAGCGTGTCGTACGGGCTGGTCAGCCGGACCAGCCCGGCCGGACGACGCCGCCCTCGTACGCCGCGACGACGAGCTGCGCACGGTCCCGAGCACCCAGCTTCGCCATCACCCGCGAGACGTGCGTCTTGACGGTCGACTCCGACAGGTAGAGCGAGCGCGCGATCTCGTCGTTCGACAGCCCGCCGGCCACCTCGACGAGCACCTCGCGCTCGCGGGCGGTCAGGTCACCGAGGCCGGGCGGGGGCGGCACGTCGCGGGTGGCCTCCGCGACGCGGGCCAGCAGCCGGCGCGTCACGGTCGGGGACAGGAGGGCGTCGCCCGCGGCGGCCACGCGCACGGCCCGGACGAGGTCCGCAGGCTCCGTGTCCTTCACGAGGAAGCCGCTCGCGCCGCCGCGGATCGCCTCGGCCACGTACTCGTCCAGCTCGAACGTGGTCACCACGACCACGTGCACGTCGGCGGCACCAGGGTCGGCGACGATGCGACGGGTGGCCTCCAGGCCGTCGGTGCCGGGCATGCGCACGTCCATGAGGACCACGTCGGGCAGCAGCTCCAGGGCCAGGCGCACCGCCTCGTCCCCTCGCGCGGCCTCGCCCACCACGGTCATGTCGTCCTCGGCGTCGAGGAGCGCGCGGAAGCCGCCCCGCACCAGCGCCTGGTCGTCGGCCAGCAGCACGCGGATCATGCGTCCTCCGTCGCGTCGTCGGGCAGCGGGATGGTGGCGTCGACGACGAAGCCTGCCCCGCGCCCGGGCGACCCGTGCTCCGTGCGCAGCCCGCCGCCCGCGCCCTCGACCCGCTCCCGCATCCCGCGCAGCCCGTAGCCGGGCGGGCGCTCCTCCGGAGGTCCGCCGGGCCCGCCGTCGTCGGTGACGGTGACCCGCAGCCGGTGGTCCTCGCGCGCCACCCGCACGACGACGGACCGTGCGCCCGGCGCGTGCCTGCCCACGTTCGTCAGGGACTCCTGCACCACGCGGTAGGCGACGCCCGCGAGGCGCGGGGGCACCGCGCCCTCGGAGAGGAGGGCGGGCTCCACGTCGAACCGGACGTCGACGGCGCGGGCGCGCAGCGGCTCCGCCAGGCGGGGCAGCGCCGCGAGGTCCCACGTGGGGGAGCGTGGCTCGTGCGCGCCCTCCCGCCCGGCGTCCTCGCCGTCCGGCGGGTCCTCGCCGCGCACGACGCCCAGCACGGCGCGCACCTCGTCGAGGGCGTCGCGGCTGGTGGACTTGATGGACGCGAGCGAGGAACGCGCCTGCTCGACGTCGCGGTCCAGCAGGTGCAGGCCCACGCCCGCCTGGACGTTGATGGCGGACAGCGAGTGGGCGAGGACGTCGTGCAGCTCGCGCGCGATGCGGAGGCGTTCGGTGGCGACGGCCGTGCGTTCGCGCTCGGCGCGGGCGGCGCGCAGGGCGGCCGCGCGTGCGACGCGCTCGCGGATGCCCGTGGCGACCAGGAGCGCGACGGCGGTCCAGGCGGCCCCGCCCAGGACGGCGGCGGACCGCGGCGCGTCGTCGCGGGGGGCCGCTGCTCCCACCACGGTGCCCCACAGGAGCGCCGCCCCCGACCAGGCGATCACGCGGGCACGGCCGGCCGGGCCCGTGAGCAGCACCATGACGAGCACCCCGACCGCGCCGCCCAGCACCGGTCCCCACGCGTAGCCCAGCACCAGGTACGCGCCGACGGCGCCGACCGCCAGCAGCACCGCGAGCACCGGCCGGCGGGGAAGGGTGAGGAGCACGACCGGCCCGACCAGCGCGAGGAGCAGCCCCAGCGCGTCGACGTCGCGAGCGCCAGGCTGCCAGTGCGACGCCCCGAGGGTCCCGAACGTCACGACGACGGCGAGCGCCACCGCGAGGAAGAGCCGGGGGCGCCAACGGTCGAGGGGGCCGCGGTCCATGCCGGGCACGCTACGCCGCGGCCGGCGGCAGCGCGTCCGACCGGGGTGCCGTGCGGCGTCGTCCCCCGGGACCATGCCCGGGCGGCCTGGCGGGCGCCGTCGCACGACCGCCCCCGTGGTGTGGGCGGCCGGCGCTACCGTCGCGAGGTGACCCGCGACGACGCCGCGCCGGCGGTGCGGCTGACCCGAGACCAGGCCCGCCGCATCGCGGTGCGGGCCCAGCTGCTCGACGGGCGCCGCGCGGACGACCCGCGGCACCCGGGCGACCTGGTGACGACCGTCGAGCACCTCCTGGTGCTGCCGGTCGACCCGACGACGGCGGTGGCGCCCGCCGTCGACCTCGTGCCGTGGTCCCGCCTCGGCCGTGCGACGTGGCCCGGCGCGGTGGAGGACGCCCTGGCGGACCGGATGCTGTTCCGGCTGGGCGGCACGGTCCGCTCGACGGAGGACCTCCCGCTCTGGCTCGAGCAGATGCGTCGATGGCCCTTCGGGGACTGGCGTGCGAGCTGGTTCCACGACAACGCGCCGTTCCTCGACGACGTCCTCGCCCTGCTCGCCCAGGCCGGCCCGCTCAGCGCCCGCGACGTGCCGGACACCAGCGTGCGGCCGTGGCGCTCCACCGGCTGGACGGGGCACCGCAACGTGACGCAGATGCTGGAGTTCGCCGCTCTGCACGGGGACGTCGCGGTCGCCGGGCGGCGCGGCCGCGACCGCCTGTGGGACCTGGCGGAGCGCGTCCACCCGGACGTCACGCCGCTGCCCCGCGAGGAGGCGGCCCGCGAGCGCGTCGCCCGGTTCGTCCGCGCGCGCGGCATCACCCGCGCCCGCGTGCCAGGGCTCCCCGGGGACGAGGACTACGTGGACCTCACGGGCACGCCTGCCACCGTGGAGGGCAGCGACCGGACGTGGCTCGTCGACCCGGGTGCGCTGGAGTCGGTCGACGAGCCCTTCGAGGGCCGCACCGCCGTGCTCTCGCCCTTCGACGCCCTCGTGCACGACCGTGCTCGGCTGCTGGAGATCTTCGACTTCGACTACGTCCTCGAGATGTACAAGCCGCGCGCCCAGCGCCGGTGGGGCTACTTCGCGCTCCCCGTGCTGCACGGGGACCGGTTCGTCGGGAAGGTGGACGCCACCGCCGACCGGAAGGCCGGCGTCCTGCGCGTGGACGCGATCCACGAGGACCTGCCCTTCACGCCCGACGTCGCGCAGGCGGTGCGGCACGAGCTGGCGGAGCTCGCCGGGTGGCTCGGGCTCGACGACGTCTCGCTCTGACCCGCCGGAGCACCGCCGCGGGCCGATGAGAGGGCTCTCATCGGCGTCTCACCCCGCGCTCGTGCCCGCGCGGTCGGATGACGGGGTGCCGACCCCTCCGCCCACCGCCCCGCCCGCGGTCGCCCCTGACGACCACCGCGCCTGGCTCGACCTGCTCGCCGGCGACGGCGCGGCCGACGTGCTGGGCGCGGCGCTCGCGGCGGACGGCGCCGAGCTCGAGTCCTGGACGCTGCGGCAGGTGCACGCGCGGCCGGGCGCCGAGGTGACGGTCGCCTTCGAGGTCGTGGCCCGGCGGGCGGAGGGCGGGGTGCGTCGCGCGCACGAGCACCTCTTCGCGTCGACCGCCCCTGCCTCCACCTTCCGCCGCGCGCGGGGCGAGGACCTGCCGGTGGGCAGCGACCCCGGGCCGGGCGTGGTGCGGCTCGACGACGGCGGCCGGAGCCTGCACGTGTGGCGCCACCCGCACGACCCCGCGCTGCCCGGGCTGGAGGCAGGGAGCACGCCGGCGCTCGTGCAGGAGCGGCTGCGGGAGGCGGGCGCGGACGTCGCGGTGCTCGGCCTGGAGACCGTCACCTACCGCCCCCTGCGCCGCGCGGTGCTCCGGGCGCGCACGTCCGCGGGCACCGTGTACGTCAAGGTGGTGCGGCCCTCCCGCGTGGGCGAGCTGGTCGAGCGGCACGCGCTCTTCGCGGGCGCGCCGGCGGGCGTCCACGCGCCGCCGGTGCTCGGCTGGTCACCCGACGGCGTCGTGCTGCTCGCGGAGGTGCCGGGCGCGTCGGTCGCCGACCTCGTCGCCTGGACCCCGGCGGTCGGGCAGGCGGGCTGCATCGACCCCGCGGAGATCCTGCGGGTGGCGCAAGGCCTCCCGGCCGCGGGCCGACGGCTGCCGCGTCGTGCGCCGTGGGCCGACCGGCTCGACCGCTACCTCGGCACCCTCGCCTCGCTGCACGGGATGGAACCGGGCCGCCTGGAGCACCTGGGCGCCCGGGTCGCGGCCGTGGTCGCGACGCGGGACCCGGGGCCCGTGGTCACGACCCACGGCGACCTGCACGCGGCGAACCTGCTGCTCGACCCCGCCGACCACCTCGCCGTCCACGCTGCCGACGACCCTGCCGACCACCTTGCCGACGAGCCCGGCGGAGCGCGCACGACCCCGCGCGTGGGCGGTGTGCTGGACGTCGACACCCTCGGTCCGGGCCATCTGGTCGACGACCTGGCGTGCGCCGTCGCGCACCTGGCCGTGCTCACCGCGATCGAGCCCCGCCTGTACGCGGGGACGGAGGGGCTCGTCGCGCGCTGCCTGGACGTCTTCGGCCGCGCGGCGGACCCGGCGCTCCTGCGCGCGCGGGCGGCGGCCGTCGTCGTCTCGCTCGCGGCCGGAGCGGACGACGCCGTGCGCGCCGACGCGTTCCTCCACGTCGCCGAGCGGCTCGCAGCGGACGCGACGGGAATCTGAGAGACCTCTCACCCGCGGCTCCCCGGCGTCTCACGGGGCCCGCGAAGGCTGGGAACCAGCCGGGCAGGAGCCCGGACCGCCCGGCGGGCACGCCGCCGACCGACACGAGGGAGCAGCACCATGAAGGCACGCAGCGCATGGATCGTCACCGGAGCGCTGGGCGCGGTCGGCCTGGGCGCCGTCGCCGCCGCGGCGCAGGGCGCCGTCGACCGCGCGCCGTCGGACGACGTCGCGACCACCACGGTGCGCCTCGCCGACGACCGCGGGGGCTCGACGCCGGACCCGACGTCGAGCGCGAACGCGGCCACCGCACCCGTCGAGTCGCCCGTCCGGTCGGCGGACCCGTCGCCGTCGGCGGTGCAGAACGCCTCGTCCGTCACCACGGTGACGGCCCAGACCGCGCAGTCGACGAAGACCGCCCCGACTCCTCAGTCGCCCGCCAGCCCGACCACGCCCGCCAGCCCGACCACGCCCGCCAGCCCGAACACGCCGGCGAGCCCGGTCAGCCCGGTCACCCCGCAGTCGGCCCAGAGCGCCCAGAGCGCCCCGAGCGCCCCGAGCGCCGGCTGACCGCCCACCCGCCCTCGCCGAACAGGCGGTTGTGCACGTTCTGAACG
>NZ_JBHUWC010000208.1:0-6973 GCF_042670225.1 Isoptericola sp. NPDC057191
GGACACCGACGGCACGGTCGCCGTGCTCGTCTCCTCCCGGCTGCCGCGCCTGCTGGCCGGGCTGCTCGTCGGCGCCGCGCTCGGCGTCGCAGGTGCGGTCCTGCAGTCGGTGGCCCGCAACCCCCTGGCCTCGCCCGACACCCTCGCGGTCAACGCGGGCGCCTACGTCACGGTCGTCGCGGCCGCCGCGCTCGGCCTGAGCGTGCCGTTCTACCTGCAGGGCGGCCTGGCCTTCCTCGGTGGTCTGGCCGCCGCCGGCCTCGTGCTCGCCCTCGCCCGCGGCGGCGCGGACGGGCCCACCCGGCTCGTCCTGGCCGGGTCGGCCATCATGCTCGCCCTGCACTCGCTCACGATGGTGCTCCTCGTCCTGTTCGAGCAGGAGACCACCGGCCTCTTCGCGTGGGGCAGCGGCAGCATCGTGCAGTCCGGGACCCGGACGGTCAGCCTCGCGGCCCCCGTCGTGCTCGTCGGCATCGCCGGCGCGCTCCTGCTCGCACGGCGCCTCGACCTGCTCGGCCTGGGGGACGACGCCGCGCGCGTCCTCGGCATCGACGTGCGCCGCACCCGCGTGCTCGCCGTCCTCGCCGCCGTGCTGCTCGCCGCGATCGCCGTCACCGTCGCCGGTCCCATCGGCTTCGTCGGCCTCGCCGCCCCGGTCATCGCCCGGCTCGTGGGGCGCAAGGTGCCAGGCCTCGGACGCCACGTGCTCCTCCTGCCGTTCGCTGCGCTCGTCGGCGTGGTCGTCGTCCTCGGCTCCGACGTGCTGCTGCGCGCCGTCCTGCCCGGCCAAGCCTCCGTCGCGGTGCCGACGGGCGTCGTGACCACCGTGCTCGGCGCCGGCATCCTCGTGTGGATGGCCCGGCGCCTGCGCGACTCCGGCGCCGGGGCACGCGGTGCGCGCGGCGCCCTCGGCCGGCCTCGGACCCGGGCCCACGTGGCCACCGTGCTCGTGCTGCTCGTCGCCGCGCTCCTCGCGGCCGCGGTCGCCGGCCTCCTCCTGGGCGACCGCGTCGTCCTCCTGGGCGACGTCGCGAACTGGGCACAGGGCGTGGCCGGGCGGCAGGTCGCGTTCGTCCTCGACCAGCGGGTGCCGCGCGTGCTCGCCGCCCTCCTCGCGGGCGGGGCGCTCGCGCTCGCGGGCACGATCGTGCAGGCCGTGTGCCGCAACCCGCTCGCCGAGCCCAGCCTGCTCGGTGTCACGTCGGGAGCGGGCCTCGGTGCGGTGCTCATGATCCTGCTCGTGCCCGGGGTGGGGATCTGGCCCATGTCCGCCGCCGCGGGCGCCGGCGCGCTCGCCGTCTTCGCGCTCGTGTACGCGCTGTCCTCCCGCGGCGGGCTGGGGTCGGAGCGCCTCGTCCTGGTCGGCATCGGCGCGCAGGCCGGCACGACCGCGCTCATCACGCTCGTCGTGCTCGTGATCTCCCCGTGGGACGTCAACCTCGCCCTGACGTGGCTGTCGGGCTCCACGTACGGCCGCAGCCTGGAGCAGCTGCTGCCCGTCGCGCTCGCGCTCGTGGTGATGGTGCCGCTCGCCGTGACGTACCGCCGCGAGCTCGACGTGCTCTCCCTCGACGAGGACACCCCGCGCGTGCTCGGCCTCGCCGTCGACCGCTCCCGGCTCGTGCTGCTGGCGGCCGCCGCCCTGACGACGGCGGCCGCCGTGTGCGCGGTCGGCGTCATCGGCTTCGTGGGCCTCGTCGCGCCGCACGCCGCGCGGGCGCTCGTGGGGGCCCGGCACGCCCGCGTGCTGCCGGTCGCGATCCTGCTCGGCGCCGTGCTGGTCTCCGCCGCGGACACCCTCGGCCGGGTGGTCATCGCCCCGGAGCAGATCCCCGCCGGGCTCGGCACCGCCCTCCTCGGGGCGCCGTACTTCGTCTACCTGCTGTGGCGCTCGCGGGGGCGCGGGGCCGCCTGACGGTCTACCGACCCCACCCCGACCCCGGCCCCGGGCCGGGGGGAAAGCGCGTCTGACCGGGGGTTCGCCTTTCGAGCACGGCCGGGGCGAGAGACGATGGCGGGGTGAACGGACGAGAGGCCGCCGCGGTGGTCGTCGGCTACGACGCGTCGGGCCCTGCCGACGTCGCCCTGGCCTGGGCGGCGCGCGAGGCCCGGACGCGGGGTGCCGTCCTGCGCGTGGTGTACGTCCGAGACGCGCACGACACGGGGGTCGCGGCCCGCCCGCACGGTGACGACCTGGGCGACCGGGGGCACGGCGGTGCGTGGCCCGTGGTCGAGGAGGCGGCGGCGCGAGCCCGGGACGTGGCGCCAGGTGTGGAGACCGAGACCTACGTCGAGTACGCGTCGCCCGCGGCGGCGCTCGTCGGCGTGTCCCGCGACGCCGGCGCCCTCGTGCTGGGCGGCACACGCCATGGCGGCCTGTACGAGGCCGTCCGGGGCACCGTGGTGCTGCAGGTCACCGCGCACGCGCTCTGCCCCGTGGTCGTGGTGCCGGCCGAGGGTGCGCGGCCGGACCTGCCGCCGGACGCGCCCGTGGTCGTCGGCTACGACGGTTCGGAGCCCTCCGGGCTGGCCCTCGACGCCGCGACGGAGTCCGCCTGGCAGCTGGGGCGGCCGTTGCGGGTCGTCGTGGTGTGGCGGCCCGGGGTCACGGAGTGGGTCGCCTCGCGCGGTCCGACCGAGCACGAGGGGCACGACCTCACGGAGGCCGACGCCGGGCCGGTGCTGCAGAAGGGCCTGGCCCGGGTGGAGGAGCTGCTGCGGGCTCGCGGTGCCGCGGAGGGCGCCCTGGAGGTGGTCGGCGAGACCCACCAGGGGAACGTGGCGCGGGTGCTGCACCGCGAGGCGGAGGACGCCGAGCGGCTGCTGCTCGGTACCCGCGGTCGCGGCGGCTTCGCCTCACTCCTGCTGGGCTCTGCGACGCACACGCTGGTGCGCACGTCGGCGTGCCCTGTCGTGGTGGTGCGGTCCGCCGGGCCCGACCTCGACTGAGCTCGACCGGCATGTGACGACGGTCACCCGGCCTTGCGGACGACCCGCCAGGTGAGGTTAGGCTTACCACCGTGACCGAGACTGTCGAGGCGACCGAGCGCGCCGACCGCACCGCTCCGGAGGCCGCCCAGGCCCCCGTGCAGCCGTACCGCATGTTCGACGTCGTCGTCTCCCGGGTCACCCGGCTGTGTCCGTCCTTCATCCGCGTCACGTTCACCGGTGACGACCTCGACCAGTTCGCCGACAACGGTCGTGACCAGCGGATCAAGTTCCTGCTTCCCGCCCCGTGCGGCGGCTGGGAGTACCTCGACCGGCAGAACCCGGACTGGTTCACGTCGTGGCGCGCGCTGCCCGAGGAGCGCCGCAACCCGCTGCGCACCTACACCGTCCGCGCCGTCCGCCAGGACCTGCGCGAGGTGGACGTCGACATCGTGCTGCACGGCGACACCGGCCCCGCGTCGCGCTGGGCCAACGGTGCCCGGCCTGGCGCCCCGCTCGTCATCATGGGCCCCGACGCCCGCTACACGGACGGCCCGCACGGCGGGCTGGAGTTCAACCCGCCGCAGCGCAGCCACGCGCTGCTCCTCGCCGGCGACGAGACCGCCGTCCCCGCGATCGCGGCCATCTGCGAGTCGCTGCCGCAGGACGCGGTCGGGGAGGTCTTCCTCGAGGTGCCGCACCCGGAGGACCGCTGGACGCTCGCCGCTCCTGCGGGGGTCCGGATCTCCTGGCTGCCCCGCGAGGACCGCGAGCACGGCGACGTGCTCGTGCCCGCCGTGAAGGAGGCCGCCGACCGGCTGCTCGCGATGGGCGTGCGCCCGTCGTCGGACGCGCCGTCGTCCCCGGAGCTGCTCGCCGCCGAGGCGGACCGCCCGGCGCTCACCGCCGCGGGCGTCGACCTGGACGGCGAGCTGCCCGACGTCGACATCGACGCGGAGATCCTCTGGGAGGTGCCCGTCGACGCGACCGGCCAGCCGCTCGCGCAGGACACCGTGCTCTACGCCTGGCTCGCCGGCGAGGCCGGCTCCATCAAGACGCTGCGCCGCTACCTCGTCTCCGAGAAGGGCGTGGACCGCAAGGCCGTCGCCTTCATGGGGTACTGGCGCCGCGGTCGCGCCGAATGCTGACGACCGGGGCCTGACGACCGGGGCCTGACAACCGGGTGCTGACGGCCCCACGCTGACGACGACGCCCCGCCCCGACCGTGCAGGTCGACGGCGGGGCGTCGTCGTGCGGGCTCAGCGGGCGACGCCCAGGCCGTCGACCACCTCGGCGCCAGGCATCGCGCAGAGCAGCTCGCCGGGCATCAGGAGCTTGGAGCGACGTACCCCCGATCCCATCAGCGCCAGCGCGCCGGGCGCGGCGAACCGGGAGTCCACGAGGACGCGCCAGCCGGCGGGCAGGCCCACCGGGGTGATGCCGCCGTACTCCATCCCGGACTCCGCCGTCGCGCGGTCCGTCGGCAGGAAGGACGCCTTGCGGGCGTCGAGCAGCTTGCGGACGCGGGTGTTCACGTCGGCGAAGGTGCTGGCCGTCACGACGCACGCGGCCACGCGCTCGACGTCGCCCCGCCGGCCGGCGACGACCACACAGTTGGCGGAGGCCTCCGGCGGCAGCCCGTGGCGTGCGTTGAGGGTCTCGGTGTCCGCGTGGTCGGGGTCGATCTCGACCACCGCGACCTGCCGGCGCACCCGGTCGTCGGCGGCCGCCCACGACTCCAGGGTGGCGAGCACCGGCGGCGCGAGCAGGTCGGGGTGCTCGAGCGCAGGCGCCCACGCCAGGTCGCCGAGGGCGGGGAGCCCTGCCGTCGCGCCGCTCATCGCCGGTAGGTCGTCGTGAGCGTGGCGCGCGCGACGGTGTGGAAGTAGACGTGGAACGCGACGTGCACCGGGCTGTTGTCCTCGGACAGGCCCAGCGTCGGGACGTCGAGGGCGTGCACCGCGAAGACGTACCGGTGCGCGTGGTCCCCGCGTGGCGGCCCGGCGCCCTCGAAGCCGAGGCGTCCGCCGTCGCTCGGGACGTGGAACGCGCCGGATGGGAGAGCCGCCCCGCCCACGGCGCCCGCGCCGCGAGCCAGCGACGTGACGTCCGCGGGCAGGTCGACGGCCGTCCAGTGCCAGTAGCCGGACGGCGTCGGGGCGTCCGGGTCGAAGCAGCTCACCACGTACGAGCGGGTGCCGTCCGGGGCGCCGGACCAGGCGAGGTGCGGTGACACGTCGGCGCCGTCGACGCTGAAGTCGTCGGCGAGCGGCTCGCCCTCGGTGATGTCGTCGCTCGTGAGCGCGAACGTCGCCGGGACGGGGAGCAACGAGTACGGGTCGGGAGGGAGCGGGCGGTCGAAGTCCATGCCCGTCATGCTGGCACGTCAACGGGGCACGTCAACGGGGCACGTCAACGAGGCGCGTCAACGGGGACGTACAGCGCCAGCGCCTGTGCCACGAGGGCGGGCTTGTCGACGCCCTCGATCTCGACCGTCACGGTCGAGGCCAGGCGCACTCCCTGCGCGACGGTCTCCGCACCGGTCAGCTCCGTCGTCGCGCGGACGCGGGCCCCGGCAGGTACGGGGTGCAGGAACCGCACCCGGTCCAGGCCGTAGTTCATCGCCATGGCGACGCCGCCGACGTCGACGAGCGTCGAGGCCAGCCGGGGGAGCAGCGACAGGGTGAGGAACCCGTGCGCGATCGTGGTGCCGAACGGGCCCGCCGCCGCGCGCTGCGGGTCGACGTGGATCCACTGGTGGTCCTCGGTGGCGGCGGCGAACGTGTCGATGCGGTCCTGGTCCACCGTGAGCCACGGACCGGTGGCCCGTCGTCCGACCGCGTCGACCAGCGCGGCGGGCGAGGCGACCCGGATCGTCGTGCTCGTGCCGTCGTCGTCGGTGCTCACGCCTTCGGCCCGCCCGCGACGTAGAGCACCTGCCCGGAGACGTAGCCCGCCTCCTCGGAGCAGAAGAACGCCACGGCGGCGGCGACGTCCTCGGGACGTCCGGCGCGCCCGACCGGCACGTCCTTCGCCGCGGCGGCGAGATACTCCTCCAGGGGCACGCCGATGCGCTCGGCCGTGGCCGCGATCATGTCCGTGGCGACGACGCCCGGCGCGACCGCGTTGGCGGTGACGCCGAACTTGCCCAGCTCGATCGCGAGGGTCTTGGTGAAGCCCTGCATACCCGCCTTCGCGGCGGAGTAGTTCGCCTGGCCCCGGTTGCCGAGCGCGGACGTGCTGGACAGGTTCACGACCCGCCCCCAGCCTGCGGAGACCATGTGCGACTGCACGGCGCGGGTCATGACGAACGCGCCGCGCAGGTGCACGCGCAGCACGGCGTCCCAGTCGTCCTCGGACATCTTGAACAGCAGGTTGTCGCGCAGGATCCCGGCGTTGTTCACCAGGACGGTGGGCGCGCCGAGCTCGTCCGTCACGCGGGCGACGGCGGCCTGGGCGGCCTCCGCGTCGGCGACGTCCGCGCCGATCCCGATCGCGCGTCCCCCGGCGGCGACGATGGCGGCGGCGGTCTCGACGGCCTGCTCCTCGAGGAGGTCGAGGACGGCGACGGCGCGGCCGTCGGCGGCGAGGCGGCGGGCGGTCGCCGCGCCGATGCCGCGGGCTCCTCCGGTGACGATCGCGGTACGGGTCGGGTTCGGCTGCTCGGTCATGCGGGGTCCTTCCTCGGGGTGGAGGTGGGGTGCGGGCGCAGGACGGGGGCGCCTGGGGCGCGTCGGTGCGCCAGGAGCTGCACGGGCACGACCTCCTCGTCGCTGTGGTGCCTTCCGGCGGAGCCGGGGTGTCGCGCCGGGGTGGGGCGCGCGAGGAGAGCGTACGTGAGAGGCGGCCGCAGCGGCCCGACCTGCGCGGTTGACAGCGGTCGCCGCGGCGACGTCTACTGACAGTGTTCGAACAGACGTTCGAACGCGACGGCGTCGCCGTCGTGCTGGTCGTGCCCGGGTGCTCACCCGTCCGGGCCGGGGGGAGGTCGCGTGACTGTCGTCGCCCCTCCGCGCACCGCGGCCCTCGCGCCCGACCCTGTCCT
>NZ_JBHUWC010000209.1:0-6783 GCF_042670225.1 Isoptericola sp. NPDC057191
GTTGTGCACGTTCTGAACGCTGGGAACGTGCACAACCGCCTGTTCGGCGCCGGGTCGGGGCGCCGGGTCGGGGCGCCGGGTCAGGCGAGCCGGTACCCCATGCCGCGCACCGTCACGAACCGCTCGGCGCCGAGCTTGTTGCGCAGGTAGCGCACGTACACGTCGACGACGTTGGAGCCGGGGTCGAAGTCGTACCCCCACACGCGGGACAGCAGCTGCTCGCGGCTGAGCACCTGTCCGGCGTTGCGCAGGAAGGCCTCGGCGAGGGCGAACTCGCGGGCGGACAGGTCCGTCTCGACGCCTGCGGCGGTGGCACGCCGGGTGCGCAGGTCGAGGCTGAGGTCGCCGTGGCTGAGCACGGTGACCTCGCCCGCGGGCTCGGTACGCAGGCGCAGACGGATGCGGGCCAGCAGCTCCTCGAAGCGGAAGGGTTTGGGCATGTAGTCGTCGGCGCCGCCCTCCAGCCCTGCGACGGTGTCGGCGACGGAGGTGCGGGCGGTGAGGATGATGACGGGCAGCGTCACCCTGGCCTCGCGCAGCCGCCGCAGCACGGTGAAGCCGTCCTGGTCGGGCAGGCCGAGGTCGAGCACGAGCAGGTCGAAGTCACCGGACGACGCGAGGTCGAACGCCTCGCGCGCCGTCGCGACCGTCGTGCTCGCGTACCCGGCGGCGCGCAGCCCCTTGGCGATGAACGAGGCGATGCGGGTCTCGTCCTCGGCGACGAGGATCTGGCTCACGGTGCGGTCCTTCCGTCGGGGGGTGGCGGGGGCGGCGGCACGGCCGGCGGCCGGCGCGAGGAAGCTGGCGGGTCGGCGTCGGGCACGGGCAGCACGGGGACGACGACGGTGAAGGTGGACCCCTGGCCGGGGGCGGACTCGACGGTCACCTCGCCGCCGTGCTCGTGGGCGATGGCGGCGACGATGGCGAGGCCGAGCCCGGCGCCGTCGCGGCGTGCGCCGTCGTGCTCGCCGCGGGCGAAGCGCTCGAAGACGCGGCCGAGGTCGCCGGGCGCGATGCCGACGCCCTCGTCGCGCACCCACAGGCGGACGTGCGCGCCGTCGGGCGTGGTGCGCGACCCGATCGCGACGACGCTGCCCGGCGCGGAGAACTTCACGGCGTTGGCGGCGAGCTGGAGCCACGCCTGGGTGAGGCGTTGCCCGTCGGCCAGGGTGCGGGCGTCGGTGCGGGAGTCCACGAGCCAGGTGCGCGCGCCGAGGGTGCGGGCCTTGTCGAGCACGTCGTCGGTGAGGCGGCCGAGCTCGACGGGCGCCGGGCGCACGAAGCCGGGCTGCCCGACGGTGGCGAGGGTGACCAGGTCGTCGACGAGGCGGTGCATGCGGTCGAGCTCGTCGAGGGCCAGGTCGCGCGTCTCGGCCGTGTCGGCAGGGTCGGTGGGGTCCAGGAGCTCGAGGTGCCCGCGCACGATGGTCAGCGGCGTGCGCAGCTCGTGCCCGACGTCGTCGAGGAGGCGGCGCTGCGACTCGAACGAGCCTTCGAGGCGGTCGAGCATCGCGTTGACCGCGCGCGTGAGCTGGGTGAGGTCGTCGTTGCCGGTCTCGGGGATGCGCGCGGACAGGTCGGACTCGCCGATCTGCTGCGCGGTGTGCGCCAGGGTGCGGATGGGGCGCAGCAGGCGGCCGGCGAGCAGCCAGCCGACGACGGCGGCCACGACGAGCGCGGCGAGCGCGACGACGGCGTAGCCGCGGAAGACGGCCTGCGTCTCGGCGTGCTCGGCGCCCCGGTCGTAGGCGAGGACGAGCGCGGCGGGGGCGGCGGACGGGGCGGCCCCCGCCGTCCCGGGCAGCGCGCGCACGGGGGCGACGAGGGCGCGGTAGTCGGCGGTCGCGGTGCGGACCGTGCGCAGCAGCACGCGGTCGCCGTCGACCAGCGGGGTGACGGCCGCGACGAGCTCGGGGTCGTCCTGCAGCTGCACCTCGACCTCCTGCTGCGTGACGAGGGGCCTCTTGCCGGTGCGCAGCCCGAGGACGCCCTCGTTCCGGGCCGGGACCTCGAGCTGGATGGCGGCGACGACCACCTCCTCGGGGGAGGAGAACGGGAGGCCCGTCACCGGGTCGACGCCGGAGGCCGCGAGCGTGCGCAGCTCGTCCGCGCTCTCCACGAGGTCGGCGTCGATGCGCTCGTCGACCTGGCGGTGGGTGAGCAGGTACGCGGTGGCCCCGGCGAAGCCGAGCGCGAGCGCGGTGAGGGCGAGCATCGCCGCGAGGAGCCGCGTGCGGACCGTGAGGCCACGCCGGCGCGCAGGGTCGCGCCCCATCAGCGGCCCTCGGCGGTGCCGCCGGCGGCGGAGTCGTCCCCGGCGTTCCTGCCGTCGCTGTCGTTGTCGTCGTCAGTGTCGTCGTCGTCGCCGTCGTCGTCCGCGTCGTCCGTCGGCGGCGCTGGGGACACGTCCTCGTCGTCGTCGTCGTCATCGTCGTCGTCCGTGGGGGTGGCGGACGGGCCTGGAGACGCCCCGCCCGTCGTGGGCGACGGGCCGGGGGAGACCACCACGACGCCGCCGACGTCGCGGTCGTCCGGCCGGGAGCCGGCGGCGGACGCCACGATCGCCACGATCACCGCGACGAGCGCGACGCCGAGCGCCCAGGGGAGGGCCGTGCGCCACCGCCCCGTGCGCGCTGCCCCCTCTGCGTGCTCCGCCGGCTTCGACATGGCGGGATCATCCCGCGGGCGGATGAGACGCAGATGAGAAAGGTCCGGCCGCCGGAGGACGGTCCGCACCCGTGGCGTGCGCCGGTCCTCCGGCTGGCCCTTCGGCCGGCTCGTCGGCCGGGTCGGGGGCCGCGAGCCAGGCGTCGACGTCGGCCAGGAGGGCACGCCGCGTGGAGTCGGACACCCGGCTGGCGAGCACCGAGGACCGGGCGAGGCCGGCGAGCTCCGTGTCGGTGAACCCGTGCACGTCGCGGGCGGCGACGTACTGGTCGAGCAGGCGCGAGGAGAACAGCAGCGGGTCGTCCGCCCCCAGGGCGACCCGCGCCCCCGCCTCGACCAGGGGGCGCAGTGGCACCTCGGAGGTGTCCGCGTAGACGCCCAGACCGACGTTGGAGGCGGGGCACACCTCCAGCGCCACCTCGCGTTCCACGAGCTCGGCCAGGAGGGCCGGGTCCTCCCCGGCGCGCACGCCGTGGCCGAGGCGGTCAGGGTGCAGGGCCTCCACGACGTCGCGCACGTGCGAGGGGCCGAGCAGCTCGCCGCCGTGCGGCACGGACGCCAGGCCGGCCCGGCGGGCGATCCGGAAGGCGGCCCCGAACTCGGCAGTGTCGCCGCGCCGCTCGTCGTTGCTGAGCCCGAAGCCCACGACCTCGCCCGCCCCGTCGCCCGCGTACCGGGCCGCGAGCCGCGCGAGGGTCCGCGCGTCGAGCGGGTGCCGCATCCGCGACGCCGCCACGATCACCGCCACCTCGACGCCGTGCGCGGCGCTCGCGGCACGGGCCGCGTCGAGCACGATCTCGACGGCGGGGGTGATGCCGCCGACGAACGGGGCGTACGACGTCGGGTCGACCTGGATCTCGAGCCGGCGCGACCCCTCCGCGGCGTCGTCGGCCGCGGCCTCGTCGACGAGCCGGCGCATGTCCGCCTCGGACCGCACGCACGCGCGCGCCGCGTCGTACAGGCGCTGGAAGCGGAACCACCCCCGCTCGTCGGCGGGCACGCGCAGCGGGTCGCCGTCCGTCAGCGCGCCGGGCAGCCGCACGCCGTGCTCGGCCGCCAGGTCGCGCAGGGTCGGCACCCGCATCGAGCCCGTGAAGTGCAGGTGCAGGTGAGCCTTGGGGAGCTTCGCCAGATCGCGCACGGCGCCAGTCTGCCCCGACACGGGCGCCTCGGGGCAGTCGGCCACGCTCGGCTCGCGGGGGCGGTTCGACCCACGCCTGCGCGTCGCGTACAGTTGTCCCTCGGTGGTTGATGCCCGCCAATGCTCGAACGCGCCCTTCCGGGTGGTTCTGGCCTGGACGGTGGGTGTCGAGCACGAAGGGTAGTGGCGCAATTGGTAGCGCAGCGGTCTCCAAAACCGCAGGTTGCAGGTTCGAGTCCTGTCTACCCTGCCAGCGTGATCCCCCGCGGGGCCGCGCGCAGCGGGGCCATCTGCATGACCCCGGAACGCCAGGAGTCAGTGCCGTGGGTGCGTCGCCGGCAGGTGGCGCGGCCGCGGCGGGAACGCGAAACGGGGTATTGCGAGTGAGCGAGTCACCGGCTGAGGCCGTGGGGACGCCCGGTGGCGGCAAGACAGCCACCGGCAAGCGCCCGCACCTGTTCGCGCGCATCGTGCTGTTCGTGCGCCAGGTCGTGGCGGAGCTCCGCAAGGTCGTCACCCCGACCCGTTCGGAGCTGGTCAACTACACGATCGTCGTCCTGGTGTTCGTCGTCGTGGTCATGCTGTTCGTGACGGCGCTCGACTGGGCCATCGGCCTGGGCGTCCTCGCCCTCTTCGGCGACTGACCGCGGCAGGCCCGCCGGTCGCCCGCCCCTGAAGCAAGCAGATTCCAGAAAGCAGGTTCGTTCGTGTCCCAGGATCCGCTGGACCAGACGGAGAACGTCGACCCCACCCAGCCCGACGCCGAGGGCGTCGAGGCGGACCTCGACGTGCCCGCGGACGCGGAGCCCGAGGCGGCCGTCGAGGACGCTGCTGAGGACACCGACGCCGGCGACACCGACGAGGCCACCGAGGACGTCGAGGGCGACGCCGAGGACGAGGGCGCGTCGGACGCCGACGGCGACGTCGTCGTGGACCCCGCCGAGGAGTTCCGCCGCACCCTGCGCGCGCAGTTCGGCGACTGGTACGTCATCCACTCGTACGCCGGGTACGAGAACCGTGTGAAGGCCAACCTGGAGAACCGCATCCAGAGCCTGAACATGGAGGACTACATCTTCCAGATCGAGGTCCCCATGGAGGAGGTGACCGAGATCAAGAACGCGCAGAAGAAGACCGTCCGCCGCGTCCGCATCCCCGGTTACGTCCTCGTGCGCATGGACCTCACGGACGAGTCGTGGGGCGCCGTGCGCCACACGCCGGGCGTCACCGGCTTCGTCGGCCACACGCACCAGCCCGTGCCGCTGACGCTCGACGAGGTGTTCTCGATGCTCGCGCCGGTGTTCGTCGAGGCGACCCCCGAGGCCGGCAAGGCCGCGGCGGCGTCCGGTGCGACCGCGAAGACGCCGGTCGAGGTCGACTTCGAGGTCGGCGAGTCCGTCACGGTCACGGACGGCCCGTTCGACACGCTGCCCGCCACGATCTCCGAGATCAACGCCGAGGCCCAGAAGCTCCAGGTCCTCGTCTCCATCTTCGGCCGGGAGACCCCGGTCGAGCTGTCGTTCAACCAGGTCGCGAAGATCTGATCCTCCTG
Organism: Isoptericola sp. NPDC057191; assembly: GCF_042670225.1. NCBI lineage: Bacteria > Bacillati > Actinomycetota > Actinomycetes > Micrococcales > Promicromonosporaceae > Isoptericola > Isoptericola sp. NPDC057191. The sequence goes on from NZ_JBHUWC010000209.1 coordinate 5,358, forward strand.
GCCTGACCGCTGAGCGGCACCCGCCGCTCGCGGAGGACGCAGCACTGCAACCGGGTCATCGCCCACGGCGTCGGCCCACGAAAAGAAAGCAAGGAACGCGACATGCCTCCCAAGAAGAAGGTCTCCGGCCTGATCAAGCTCCAGATCAAGGCCGGCGCGGCCACCCCCGCCCCGCCGATCGGCCCCGCGCTCGGTCAGCACGGCGTGAACATCATGGAGTTCTGCAAGGCCTACAACGCGGCCACCGAGTCGCAGCGCGGTGACGTGGTGCCGGTCGAGATCACGGTCTACGAGGACCGCTCGTTCACCTTCATCACGAAGACCCCGCCGGCCGCCGAGCTCATCAAGAAGGCCGCTGGTGTGGCCAAGGGCTCCGCGACGCCGCACACCGTCAAGGTCGCGCAGCTCTCCCAGGACCAGGTCCGCGAGATCGCCCAGACGAAGCTCCAGGACCTCAACGCGAACGACATCGACGCCGCGATGAAGATCGTCGCCGGCACCGCTCGTTCGATGGGCATCACCGTCGCGGAGTGATCCGCGAGCGAGCCGCCCACCCGCGACCTGGTCGTGGGCGGGCGGCTCGCAGCAAGTCCCGGCGACCGACGCCGGGCACGTGGCAGGGTCCGCGCGGACCCGCTCACCACGACTGCAGAAGGAGAAGCAGATGGCAACGCGCAGCAAGGCGTACCGCGCCGCGGCGGAGAAGATCGACCGCGACAACCTGTACGCCCCCCTCGAGGCGGTCCGCCTCGCCAAGGAGACCGCGACGGTCAAGTACGACGCGACCGTCGAGGTCGTGTTCCGCCTGGGCGTCGACCCCCGCAAGGCCGACCAGATGGTCCGCGGCACGGTCAACCTGCCCCACGGCACCGGCAAGACGGCCCGCGTGATCGTCTTCGCGAACGCTGCCAAGGCCGAGGAGGCCGTGGCGGCCGGCGCCGACGAGGTCGGCGGCGACGACCTGATCGCCAAGGTCGCGGCGGGCTACACCGACTTCGACGCCGCCGTGGCGACGCCGGACCTCATGGGCAAGGTCGGGCGCCTGGGCAAGGTCCTCGGCCCCCGTGGTCTCATGCCGAACCCGAAGACCGGCACCGTGACGATGGACGTGACCAAGGCTGTCACCGACATCAAGGGCGGCAAGATCGAGTTCCGCGTGGACAAGCACTCGAACCTGCACTTCATCATCGGCAAGGCGTCCTTCGACGAGAAGGCGCTGGTGGAGAACTACGCCGCCGCGCTGGACGAGGTCCTGCGTCTCAAGCCGACGTCGTCCAAGGGCCGGTACATCACCAAGGCCACGATGGCGACGACGATGGGCCCCGGCATCCCGCTGGACCAGTCGCGCACCTCGAAGCTCCTCGAGGAGGCGTGATCCCGGCAGGGACTCGCTGAACCACGTACGACGGCCCGGCACCCGCGAGGG
>NZ_JBHUWC010000210.1:0-6698 GCF_042670225.1 Isoptericola sp. NPDC057191
GCCCCCGCCCGGGGACGCGCCGTCGTCGTTCCTGCGCCGCGGTCTCAGACGACGCCGAACGCGATCATCGCGTCCGCGACCCTCGTGAAGCCCGCGACGTTGGCGCCGACGACGTAGTCGCCAGGCGCGTCGTACTCGTCGGCCGTGGCGAGGCAGCTGTCGTGGATGTTGGTCATGATCTCGGCGAGGCGCGCCTCCGTGTGCTCGAAGCTCCACGAGTCGCGGGACGCGTTCTGCTGCATCTCCAGCGCCGAGGTGGCGACGCCGCCCGCGTTGGCCGCCTTGCCCGGGCCGAACAGGACGCCGGCGTCGCGCAGGAGCCCGACGGCCTCCGGGGTGGTCGGCATGTTGGCGCCCTCGGCGACGGCGCGCACGCCCTGAGCGACGAGCTGCTTGGCGTCCGCCTCGGTGAGCTCGTTCTGCGTGGCGCACGGCAGGGCGACGTCGGTGGGCACGTCCCAGATGCTGCCGTCGGTCACGAGGCGTGCGCCGGGGCGGCGAGCCACGTAGTCGGAGACGCGGCCGCGCTCGACCTCCTTGACCTCCTTGAGGAGGTCGAGATCGATGCCCGCCTCGTCGACGACGTAGCCGGAGGAGTCGGAGAACGTCACGACGCGGCCGCCCAGCTGCGCCGCCTTCTCGGCGGCGTAGATCGCCACGTTGCCGGACCCGGAGACGGAGACCCGCCGGCCGTCGAGGCTGTCGCCCCGCGTGCCGAGCATGCTCTGCGCGAAGAGGACCGCGCCGTAGCCGGTCGCCTCGCGCCGCACCAGCGAACCGCCCCAGGTGAGGCCCTTGCCTGTGAGCACGCCCGACTCGTAGCGGTTGGTGATCCGCTTGTACTGCCCGAAGAGGTAGCCGATCTCGCGCGCGCCCACGCCGATGTCGCCGGCGGGCACGTCCGTGTACTCGCCGATGTGGCGGTAGAGCTCGGTCATGAACGACTGGCAGAAGCGCATGACCTCACCGTCGGACCGGCCCCGCGGGTCGAAGTCGGAGCCGCCCTTGCCCCCGCCGATCGGCAGGCCCGTGAGGGCGTTCTTGAAGATCTGCTCGAACCCGAGGAACTTCACGATCCCCAGGTACACCGAGGGGTGGAAGCGCAGGCCACCCTTGTACGGGCCGAGGGCGGAGTTGTACTCCACGCGGAAGCCGCGGTTGATCCGCACGCGACCCGTGTCGTCCACCCAGGGCACGCGGAAGATGATCTGCCGCTCGGGCTCGCAGATGCGCTCGAGGACCGCCGCCTCCACGTACTGCGGGTTCTTGCGCAGCACCGGGCCCAGCGACTCGAAGACCTCGCGCACGGCCTGGTGGAACTCCACCTCGCCCGGGTTGCGGCGCAGCACCTCGGCGAACACTGGGTGCAGTCGGTCTTCCATGGGGCTCCTCCCGGTCGGTGAGACACGCGGCGCGCGGAGCCGGTGGACGGCGGCACGGCGTAGGCGAGTCCTTCGCAGGGTACCGACCGGCGAGACGCGATCTCACTTCGCGAGACGCCGTCCCCCGGCCCGCCGAGGTGGCGCAGCCGACCCCGAGGTAGCGCCGTGCACTACCTCGGGGATGGCCGTGCTACCTCGGCGACGCGGTGCGCGCGTCCAGAGGGTCAGCCGAAGATGCGCGGCAGCGTGCCCTCGTGCGCCTCGCGGGCCTCGGTCAGCGGGAGCGTGAAGGTCTCGCCGTCGAAGCCGCCGGCCACGGCGAGCGCGTCCCCGCCCGTGTGCCCCAGACGCAGCACCGGGACGCCGGCGGCCTCGGCCACCGCGACCAGCTCGGTCTCGTGCTCCGGGTCCACGGCCACGAGGGCGCGCGCGGTGGACTCGCTGAACAGCGCGGCGAAGGGCGAGACACCGTCGCGCCCGGTGACGCCGTCCAGCGCGACGTCCGCGCCGACGCCGTAGCGCAGCGACGCCTCGATCAGCGCCTGCGCCAGGCCGCCCTCGGAGAGGTCGTGCGCGGCCGCGACGAGCCCCTGCTCGCGCGCGGCGACCAGCACGGACGCCAGCGCCCGCTCGGCGGCGAGGTCCACGCGCGGCGGCAGGCCGCCGAGGTGACCGTGCTCGACGTCGGCCCAGGCGGAGCCGTCGAGCTCGTCGGCGGTGCGGCCGAGGAGCAGGATCGACAGGCCAGCGTCGCGCCAGCCGGACGGCACCGCCGTGCGCACGTCGTCGATCACGCCGAGCACGCCGACGACCGGCGTCGGGTGGATCGACGAGTCGATCTGCCCGGGCTCGCCGGTGCCGTTGTAGAGCGAGACGTTGCCGCCGGTGACGGGCACGCCGAGCTCCTGGCAGGCGTCCGCCAGGCCCTCGATCGCCTCGACGAGCTGCCACATCGAGTCCGGGTGCTCCGGCGAGCCGAAGTTGAGGCAGTCCGTGACCGCGAGCGGCGTGGCACCGGCCGTGGCGACGTTGCGGTACGCCTCGGCGAGCGCGAGCTGGGCACCGGTCCGCGGGTCGAGCTTGCCGTAGCGGCCGTTCGCGTCGGTCGCCAGGGCGACACCGCGACCGGTGGACTCGTCGACGCGGACCACGCCGCCGTCGTCGGGCTGCGCGAGCGCGGTGTTGCCCTGCACGAAACGGTCGTACTGGTTCGTGACCCACGCCTTCGACGCGAGGTTCGGCGACGCGAGCAGGCGCAGCGCGGTGGCGCGCAGCTCGTCGGCCGACGTCGGTCGCGCCAGGCCGGCGGCGACCGTGGTGTCGGCCTGGAGGCCGTCCTGCCACGCGGGGCGGGCGTACGGGCGCTCGTAGACCGGGCCCTCGTGCGCGACGGTCCGCGGGTCGACGTCCACGATCCGCTGGCCGTGGTGGTCGATGGTGAGGCGCCCGGAGTCGTTGACCTCGCCGATGACGGCGGTCTCGACGTCCCACTTGCCGGTGATCGCGAGGAACTGCTCGAGCTTCTCGGGCGTCACCACCGCCATCATGCGCTCCTGCGACTCCGACATGAGGATCTCGCCGGCGTTCAGGGAGGGGTCGCGCAGCAGCACGTCGTCGAGCCAGACGTGCATGCCGCCGTCGCCGTTGGACGCGAGCTCGCTCGTGGCGCAGGAGATGCCCGCGGCGCCGAGGTCCTGGATGCCCTCCACCACCTGCGCGGCGTACAGCTCCAGGCAGCACTCGATGAGCACCTTCTCCATGAAGGGGTCGCCCACCTGGACGCTCGGGCGCTTGGCGGGCACGCCGTCCTCGAAGGTCTCCGAGGCGAGGATGGAGGCGCCGCCGATCCCGTCGCCACCGGTGCGAGCACCGAACAGCACCACCTTGTTGCCGACGCCCGAGGCGTTCGCGAGGTGGATGTCCTCATGGCGCAGCACGCCGAGGCAGAGCGCGTTGACGAGCGGGTTGCCCTGGTAGGAGCTGTCGAAGACGAGCTCGCCGCCGATGTTCGGCAGGCCCAGCGAGTTGCCGTAGCCGCCCACGCCGCTGACGACGCCGTGCACGACGCGCGCCGTGTCCGGGTGGTCGACGGCGCCGAAGCGGAGCTGGTCCATGACGGCCACGGGGCGCGCGCCCATCGAGATGATGTCGCGCACGATGCCGCCCACGCCGGTCGCGGCACCCTGGTAGGGCTCGACGAACGACGGGTGGTTGTGCGACTCGACCTTGAAGGTCACGGCCCAGCCGTCGCCGACGTCGACGACGCCGGCGTTCTCGCCGATGCCGACGAGCAGGTGCTTCGTCATCTCGTCGGTGACGCGGTCGCCGAACTTCTTCAGGTGCACCTTGGACGACTTGTACGAGCAGTGCTCGGACCACATCACCGAGTACATGGCGAGCTCGGCGGCGGTGGGACGCCGGCCCAGGAGGTCGCGGATGCGCGCGTACTCGTCCGGCTTCAGCCCGAGCTCCGCGAAGGGCTGGGCCTCGTCGGGCGTCGACGCGGCGTGCTCGACGGTGTCGAGCTGCGGGCGGGGGGCGGACACGGCTTCAGCGCTGTCGGCAGCGGCGGTCATCAACTTCCCTCGGGTCGCACGAGTTCGAGCACGGGCGCCGGAATGCTCCGGGTGCTCGGACCGGGTGATCGCCGCACCGCCTCGCGGTGCCGGTATCCGGCGTCGGTCCGGGCGGGGGCGCCACACGGCGCGCCGCCAGTCTACCGGCGTCCGCCGGGGCCGAGGGCCTCCTCTTCGTCGGGACCGGTGTCGGGCTGCCCATGGCGCTGCGGACGCTCGGCGCCGCCGCGCTCGTGTGCCGCGTTCGTCCTGACGTGAAAGGCGTGACCGCCCCGGGCAGGATGGTCCCGTGCCGATCCTGCCGACCGATCGCGACCCGCGCCTCATCACCGTCCGCCGGGGCGGGAGCCTGACCGACGAGCACCACCGGCTGCTGGCCGGGTGGGCGGTGGCCTGCGCCGAGCACGTGCTGCCGCTCTTCGAGCGGGAGGTGCCCGACGACCCGCGCCCGCGCGACGCGCTGGAGGTCGCCCGCGGCTGGATCCGCGGCGAGGTGCCGATGCGCGAGGCGCACCGCACCGCCTTCGTCGCCAACGCGGCAGGGAAGGGGCGCCCCGACCCGGCGCGGTTCGCCGCCCTCGCCGCCGGGCAGGCCGTGGCGGTGGCGCACGTCGCCGCGCACGACCTGGGCGCGGCCGCGTACGCGATCCGGGCCGCGAGCGCCGCTGCGCCCGCCCCCGAGGCGGAGGCCGCCCGTCGTCGTGAGCGCGACTGGCAGCGCGAGCGCATCCCGGCCGGGCTGCGCGACCTGGTGCTCGACGACCAGCGGGCGCGCAGCGCGATCTGCTGGGACGTCTTCGACGACTGACTTCCGCGCTCAGCCCTTCGCCGCACCCGACGCGAGCGACGCGTGAGCCGGGCCGGGCGGCCGGCCGACGGCGACCGACGGGTCCACGGCCGTCGCGACCGCCGCCGCCGCGCCGAGGAGCAGGCCGACCCGCGTGTGCGGCAGCCGCAGGCCGCGCGCGCGCCACCGCTCGCCGCGGCGGTAGGCCCACTTCTCCCCCGCGACCGCGACGGCCGCCACGACGGCCACCGCTCCAGCGGCCACCCCGGCCACGACCGTCAGCGCCGGCAGCGGGTCGGCGTCACCAAGGTCCGGCGCCCCGTCCGCCTCGTCCAGCAGGACGTTGTCGTCCCGGACGGTGGGGGCCGGGTCGGTCTCGTCCACCCCGTCGCCGTCGCCGACCTCTCGCAGGCCGCGCAGCTCGTCGCGCACCTCGCGGGCCCCGACGAGGGCAGAGCGGCCCTCGTCGGTCGCGACCGCACCGAGCGCCACCCCGGCGGCGAGCACCCCGGCCTTCGTCAGGGCGCGCGCCCACCGGGGCCCCACGACGTCCGGCACGGCGTACCAGGCCAGCGTGGTGAGGCCGGTGATCACGATGCTGCGGGCGTCGGCCCGTCCGTGCTCGGCCGGCGTCTCCATGGTTCACCTCCGGGTGAGGGGGTCGATCGTGGCGCGGTGCTCCGAGGTCGTCGGACCGCCCGTGGGAGAACGGGCGGCACGCGCGCCGAGTTCCGGCCCCCGAGGACGGACGGCCGCGACCTGCAGAGATGACCCCGCCTTGACCTTTGTGCCGCTTTCTTTGACCTCGGCCACGATCGGGTGACGCTTCTGCGTGAGCCACGCCACGACAGCGGCATCAAGAGCCAGATTTTTGCCGACTACCACAAGGTGGTTTGATGCGCACGTGGAACTGCTCCGAACCTTTGCCCCGGGCGCCTTCGCGTACGGACTGGCGTCCTGGTCGTGGCTGGGGGTCCACGGCAAGACGCCCCGCTTCACGACCGTCTTCGGCGACGTCTTCCTCGAGTCCCTGGAGGGCTGGTGGTTCCTCGACACGATCGAGGGGTCGCTCGAGCTCCGGTGGTCCAGCGCCGTGGAGATGTACACCGAGCTCGACTCCCCCGACGGCCGCACCGACCTCCTCCTGGAGGGCCTGTGCCGCGAGGTCCTCGAAGCGGGCATGCTGCCGCGCGCCGACGAGGTGCTCGCGTTCTCGCCGCACCCCGCGCTGGGCGGCCGGCTGCACGCCGACCACGTGGCGCCGGTCCGCCTCGAGCTCGCGCTGCGCCTCACGGGAGAGATGCACCACCAGCTGCGTTCGGCGTTCGACGGCACGCCGTCGCCCCTCCTCCTCGGGCACGACGGACCCTCGCAGCCGGCTCCCTTCGCCGTGTCCGCCTGGCGGGAGAACCCGGGACGCTGACTGTGACGCACCTGTGACCTGCACGGCCGTCCCTGCGGATGCACGACCGCCGCACCTGTCGTCTCCTGGGAGAGGCACGGATGAGGCGGACCGTGGGAGGTAGGCATGAGACGGGTGCTCGTCGTCGGGCTCGTCGTCGGGGTGGTGGACGGGGCTCTGCTGGGCGCGTCGGCCGCGCTCGGCTGGACCTGGGTGGCGTGGGCCGCCCTGCTGCTCGGGCTCGGGGGAGCCGCGCTGGCCGCCCTCGCGACCCCACCGCCGCGCGTCGCGCGCCCGGCCACCGTGACGCTCGGGCTGCCGCTGCGGGACGAGCAGCCGGCCGAGCAGCACGTCGTCGAGCAGGGGGTCGAGGAGCCCGTCGCGGAGCCCGTACCTGCCGCCACCGTCCCTGCCGTCGCCCCGGCCGGGACCGAGAACCCTGGGGCCGTCGTCGAGGAGTACCCGCGGCCCGTGCGCGCCGGCGACCCGGCCCCGGCGGCCGCCTGACTGCCCGCCCGTTCACGCGCGAGGGGGCCCGCCGAGACCAGGTC
>NZ_JBHUWC010000211.1:0-6682 GCF_042670225.1 Isoptericola sp. NPDC057191
GCTGACTTGATCCTCAAGACACGGTCGTGAGGATCAAGTCAGCACGGTCGAGGCTGTGGCGGGTCCGGTCAGCTCGCGGACTTCTGCCGCGTGTCGACGTACAGCTCGTCGATCTCGGTCGCGAAGTCCTTGACGAACACGTGCCGGCGCACGCTCTGCTTGGGGGTGAGGTAGCCGTTCTCGACGGTGAGGTCGCCCGGGAGCACGGCGAACTTGCGGATCGACTCCGCCTTCGACACGGCCTGGTTCGCCCGGGTGACGGCGGCGTCGAGGGCGGCGAGGACGTCGGGGTCGGTGGCGGCCTGCTCAGGCGGCATCTCCGGCTTCCCGTGCATCTTCAGCCAGCCCGGCAGGCCCTCGGCGTCCAGGGTGACCAGCGCGGCGATGAAGGGCCGGTTGTCGCCGACCACGACGCACTGGCTCACCAGGGCGTGGGCGCGGATCCGGTCCTCCAGCATCGCGGGGGCGACGTTCTTGCCGCCCGCGGTCACGATGATCTCCTTCTTGCGGCCCGTGATGGTGAGGAAGCCGTCGTCGTCGAGGACGCCGAGGTCGCCGCTGCGGAACCAGCCGTCGTCGAACGCCTCGGCGGTCGCCTGCGGGTTGTTGTGATAGCCGCGGAACACCTGGATGCCGCGCAGGAGCACCTCGCCGTCCGGTGCGATGCGCACCCCGCAGCCGGGCAGCTGGGGTCCGACCGAGCCGATCTTGATCGCGTCGGGACGGTTCACGCTGGTGGGTGCCGTGGTCTCGGTGAGGCCGTAGCCCTCGAGGATCGTGACGCCCAGGCCACGGAAGAAGTGGCCGAGCCGCTCGCCGAGCGGTCCGCCGCCGGAGACCGCGTACTGGGCCTGGCCGCCGAGCACCGCGCGCAGCTTCGAGAACACCAGCGTGTCCGCGACCTTGTGCTGCAGACGCAGCCACAACGACGGCCCGGACGGGGTGTCGAGGGCGCGCGAGTACGCGATGCCGGTGGCGGCGGCCCAGTGGAAGATCTTGAGCTTGCCGCCCGCCGCGGCGCTCTGCTCGGCCGCGTTGTAGACCTTCTCGAAGACCCGCGGCACCGCGAGGATGTAGGTGGGCCGGAACGCGCCGAGGCCCGCGGTGACAGTCTTCAGGTCGCCCCAGTGCCCGAGCACCGTGCCGCTCGCGATGGCGAGGATCTCGATGTAGCGGGCGAACACGTGCGCGAGGGGGAGGAAGAGCAGCGTGCGCCCGCCGTCCTTGAAGACGTCCGGGACGGCCGCCACCGCGTTCACCCCGAGCAGCGCGAGGTTCCCGTGGGTGATCTCGGCGCCCTTGGGCGTGCCCGTGGTGCCGGAGGTGTAGATGATGGTCGCGACGTCGGCGAGGTCCGCGATCGCCCGGCGGCGCACGATCTCCTCGTCGGGCACCTCGGCGCCGGCGGCGGTGAGCGCGGCGATCGCGCCGCTCTCGAGCTCGAGGACCTCGCGCAGGGCGGGGGCGCGGTCGGAGACCTCGGCGACGGTGGCGGCGAGGCCCGCGTCCTCCACCACGAGGAGCGTGATCCCGGAGTCGGTGAGGATCCACTCGACCTGCTCGGCAGAGGACGTCTCGTAGATCGGGACGGGCACCGCGCCGGCGGCCCACGCGGCGAAGTCGAGGAGCGTCCACTCGTAGCGCGTGTGGGACATGATGCCGACGGGGTCCCCGGGCTGCACGCCCTTCGCCACGAGCCCCTTGGCGACGGCCACCACCTCGGCGTCGAACTGTGCGCCCGAGACCGGCTCCCAGCCGTCACCTGCGGGTCGCTCGGCGAGGGTGGCGCTCGGGTCGCTCGCCACGCGGGTGGCGAGGAGGTCGTTGAGGTTCGACGTGGCAGGCAGCTCGACCGCCTGCGGGATGGTGATCTCGTCCATGCTGACTCCATCGTCCATGCTGTGCATTTGCCGGGGGTTCGGTCCCAGCTGGTCACGATACCGGGTCTCACCCGAGGTCCAGGACACGGTTCGGTGACGGACGAGCGTCGCACCCTCTCGGTGGTGGTGGCTAGTCTGGACCCTGCGCGCACCGCGCGCCCCCGAGCCGCTCGGCGAACGGGTGACGCGCCGCACGGACGCGGCGTCCCGACACATGAACGTGAGGTCCCTGCATGCACGCCATCGGAGTCGACATCGGCGGCACGAAGATTGCCGTGGGTGTGGTGGACGAGGCGGGCACGATCCTCGCGAAGGTACGCCGCGAGACGGCCGCCGACGACGTCGCCGGCATCGACCGTGCCATCGCCGACGCGTGCGCCGAGCTGGCCAAGGAGCACGAGGTCGGGGCGATCGGGCTCGCGGCGGCCGGCTTCGTCAGCCCGGACCGCCGGTCGGTGCAGTTCGCGCCGAACATCGCCTGGCGCGAGTACCCGCTGGCCGAGCGCCTCGAGGGTCTGCTCGACCTCGACGTGCCGGTGGTGGTGGAGAACGACGCGAACGCCGCCGGCTGGGCGGAGTTCCGCTTCGGTGCTGCCCGAGAGGCGACCGACATGCTGATGCTCACGGTCGGCACGGGGCTCGGCGGGGCGATCGTGGTGGACCGCGAGCTGGTCCGCGGCAAGTGGGGCGTGGCCGCCGAGGTCGGTCACATGCGCGTCGTGCCCGGCGGTCACTACTGCGGGTGCGGGCACGAGGGGTGCTGGGAGCAGTACGCGTCCGGCACCGCGCTCGTGCGCGACGCCCGCCAGGCTGCGATCGCGCAGCCCGACCGTGCCACCCGGCTCCTGGAGCTCGCCGGCGGCGAGACCGGCGGGATCGAGGGGCCGCACGTCACGAAGGCCGCGCAGGAGGGCGACGAGCTCGCCGTCGAGCTCCTGGCGACCCTCGGTCGCTGGATCGGGGAGGGGTCGGCGTCCGTGGCTGCCCTGCTGGACCCGGAGCTGATCGTCATCGGCGGCGGCGTCGGCGCGGCCGGCGACCTGCTGCTCCTGCCCGTGCGCAAGGCCTACGAGGCGCAGCTCTCCGCCCTCGGGCACCGGCCGGTGGCCCAGATCGAGCTCGCCGAGCACGGCAACGAGGCCGGCATCATCGGTGCCGCCGACCTCGCGCGCCGCTGAAGCGACCCTGAAGCGCCCTGGCGCGACCGTGGCGCGACCCTGCCCACGGTCTCGACGGCGGCCGTGACCGCAGCTCTCGACCGTGTCCCGGTTCAGACGACGGCGCCCGTGCCGTGGTCGTCCGGGTCGCGGCGGTGCGGCATGCGCCAGATCAGCACGCCGAGCGCGACGAGGAACAGCAGCCCGGCGACCGGCCCGGACCAGGTCGGGATGCGGAGCGAGGGCGCTGCGGCGCGCACGACGACCCCCACGACCACCAGCACGGGGATCACGACCACGAGGGCCCACGCCAGGGTCAGCAGCGGGTCGCGGGACAGGACCGCTTCCGGCTCCGGCGGCGTGAAATGAGACTCCGTCTCCTCGAGCGCCTCGACCTCGGGCGTGACCGGCCAGTCGCGAGGGCCGGTACCGGTGGCTCCCGTGGCGCCGGGAGCGTCTGCTGGGGTCGGACCCGCCTGCGCCCCGCGGTCGGCGCCGCCGCGGGCGTCGTCGCCGAGGGGGCCGAGCTGCGCGACGATGTCCGCCCAGCGCGCCTCGACGGCGTCGTCGGGCAGGTCGTCGTCCGGCAGGTCCGGTTCGGCGTCCGGGTTCGGTACGGGCATGGGTTCACTCTATTGTCGTGGACGATGCTTCGTGTCGGTGGCGACTCCCGCCGGCGCCAGGGCCGTCGCAGGCGGACCGCTGACGGGGCGCTGTCGGCACTGGGCGAGGAGGACAGTTGTTCTACTGGGTGATGAAGAACGTGGTGGTGGGGCCGTGGCTCCGGCTGGCGTTCCGCCCCTGGACCAAGGGCGTGGAGCACATCCCGTCCTCGGGTCCGGCGATCCTGGCGAGCAACCACCTCGCGGTCATCGACTCGTTCGTGCTGCCGCTCGTCGTGGACCGGCAGGTGCAGTTCCTGGGCAAGTCGGACTACTTCACGGGCGGGGGCGTGCGCGGCCGGATGGTGGCCGGCTTCATGCGCGGGGTGGGCACCATCCCGGTGGACCGGTCGGGCGGCAAGGCCAGCGAGGCGGCCCTGCGCACGGGGCTGCGCGTGCTCGACGAGGGTGACCTGTTCGGCATCTACCCCGAGGGCACGCGCAGCCCGGACGGCCGGCTGTACCGCGGCAAGACCGGTGTCGCGCGTCTCGCGCTCGAGTCCGGCGCGCCCGTCGTCCCGGTCGCGATGGTGGGCACCGACGTGGCGCAACCGCTGGGACGGTCGGTCCCGAAGCCGATGCCCATCGGCATCGTCTTCGGGGAGCCGCTCGACTTCAGCCGTTACCGCGGGATGGAGAACGACAGGTTCGTGCTGCGGTCCGTGACCGACGAGATCATGTACGCCATCCTGCGGCTGTCCGACCAGGAGTACGTCGACGTGTACGCGGCCACGATGAAGGCCCGGCTCGCGGCCGCGGCCCAGCATCCCGCCTCGCCCGACGAGCCCCCGCAGGAGCCCGCCGCGGCCCCCTGAGCCCCTGCGCGCGGCCGGCGTCCCGCTCACGCCACCCGGAGCCGGATCCACGCGTCCGGCGGCAGGTCGCGGCCGCCCGGCACCGCGCGGTGCTCGAGCGCCCAGCGGTCGCCCGCGACGTCGGCCGCGACCCGCGGCCAGAACGCTGCCGCGGCCGGGTTCGCGTCCTGGAACGCGATCTCCCACGTACCCGGCGTGCGCCGCAGCACGTCGGCGGCGACGGCACGGCCGACGCCGTGCCGGCGGGCGGCTCGCGCGACGAAGAACGCGGACAGCACCCGCACGGGGGAGTCGACGCCCCGGACCAGGGCGAACGCCACCGGCCGGCCGTCCACGGCGGCGAGGTGCGCGCACCAGCCGGGTGCACCGTCGAGGGCTGCGCGCAGACGCTCGTCGCGGAAGCGGCCATCGGGGCGCGGCAGCTCCCCGGTGACGTCGGAGAGGTCGTGGCGGAAGAGCGCCCAGAGTCGCTCGAGGACGTCGGCGTCGGCCGCGGTGGCGATGCGGACGTCGGGGCGGGGGTGAGAAGAAGTCGTCATACGCAAGAACCTCCCCGTCGGACGACGGGAAGGTTCTGCGGACATCATCTCACGGGCCCAGGCCGGCGGGCAGGGCCGTTCGCCCGGCGGACGGCCGGAGCCGGCCCCCTGGCGGTGCTCCTAGGATGGGAGGGATCCCGTCCCCCACCGAGAGGTAGCCCCTGTCATGTCGGTTCGTCGCGTGGCTCTCCTGACCGCCGGCGGCTTCGCGCCCTGCCTGTCCTCCGCCGTCGGCGGCCTCATCGAGCGCTACACGGAGCTCGACCCGTCGATCGAGATCATCGCCTACCAGTACGGCTACCACGGGCTCCTCACGGGCACGAAGATCGTGGTCGACGACGAGGCCCGCAAGCAGGCCGGCATCCTGCACCGCTTCGGCGGCTCACCCATCGGCAACTCTCGCGTCAAGCTCACCAACGCCGCGGACTGCGTCAAGCGCGGGCTCGTGCAGGAGGGCCAGAACCCGCTCGAGGTCGCCGCCGAGCAGCTCAAGGCCGACGGTGTCGACGTGCTGCACACCATCGGCGGTGACGACACCAACACCACGGCCGCGGACCTTGCTGCCTACCTCCACGACAACGGCTACGAGCTCACCGTGGTCGGCCTGCCCAAGACGATCGACAACGACGTGGTGCCCATCCGCCAGTCGCTCGGCGCCTGGACGGCGGCCGAGGAGGCCGCGGGCTTCGCCGCGAACGTCATCGGGGAGCACCGCTCCGGCCCGCGCATGCTCATCGTGCACGAGGTCATGGGCCGCCACTGCGGCTGGCTCACCGCGGCCACCGCGAAGGAGTACCGCAAATGGCTCGACGCGCAGGAGTGGGCGCCCGCCCTCGGCCTGACGCGCGAGCGCTGGGACGTGCACGCGGTCTTCCTGCCCGAGCTCGAGATCGACATCGACGCCGAGGCCGCGCGCCTGCGCGCCGTCATGGACGAGATCGGCAACGTCAACATCTTCCTGTCGGAGGGTGCCGGCATGAACGAGATCGTCGAGCAGCTCGAGGCCGCCGGCGAGGAGGTCCCGCGCGACCCGTTCGGCCACGTCAAGCTCGACACCATCAACCCGGGCCAGTGGTTCGCGAAGCAGTTCGCGGAGAAGCTGGGCGCCGAGAAGGTCATGGTGCAGAAGTCGGGCTACTACTCGCGCGCCGCGGCCGCGAACGCCGAGGACCTGCGCCTCATCAAGTCGATGACCGACCTCGCGGTCGAGTGCGCCCTGCGCGGCGAGGCCGGCGTCATCGGGCACGACGAGGAGGACGGCGACCGCCTCAAGGCGATCGCGTTCCCCCGCATCGCGGGTGGCAAGGCGTTCGACGTCAGCCAGGAGTGGTTCGGCGAGATCCTCGCGGGCATCGGCCAGCCGCTGGTCCCCGCGAAGCCCGCCGCGCACTGACGCCCCCACCCCGCCGCCACCGGCCCGCACCGACCCAGGAGCAGCCCGCATGACCACTGCCGTCGAGACCGTGGCACCCGGGAGCGACCCCGCAGGCCTGGACAGGTTCCGGGCGCTCGAGGCGCGCCAGCAGCCCACGTGGCCGGACGCCGACGCGCTCGCGGCGGTGGCGGGGAGGCTCTCGCAGGCGGCGCCGCTCGTGGTGCCGGCCGAGGCGAGGCGCCTCACGGAGCGCC
>NZ_JBHUWC010000212.1:0-6676 GCF_042670225.1 Isoptericola sp. NPDC057191
GCACGGGGGTTTCTGTGGTGGCTCCGACCGGCGTCGATCCGGTGACCTTTCGATTTTCAGTCGAACGCTCTACCAACTGAGCTACAGAGCCTGGACACGAACGCCCGGGCGCCGTGACCGACGAACCGGGCGCATCATGCGCGACCCTGACGGGACTTGAACCCGCGACCTCCGCCGTGACAGGGCGGCGCGCTAACCAACTGCGCTACAGGGCCATGGTGAGGAGTATTCTCCGCACCTGGAAGCTCGTTTCGAGCCGAGAAGAAGCGTACCCCATGGTCGGCGGGATCTTAAAATCGGCCGCTGACCTGCAAGAACGCCCCGTTTCGCGCGCCGCCGACCGTGGCCGACGTCCCGCGGACGTACCCCCAACGGGATTCGAACCCGTGCTACCGCCGTGAAAGGGCGGGGTCCTAGGCCGCTAGACGATGGGGGCTGGACCCGGCAAGCATACCCAGGCGCCGAGCGGGGTCTCGGACGCGCCGTGGGCGAGGATGGGACCCGTGGTGGAGATGACGCGCGAGGACTTCGAGGACGCCGTCCGGGACGGCCTCGACCAGGTCCCGGCAGAACTGGCCGAGATGATGGACAACGTCGTCGTGCTGGTGGAGGACGACGCCCCCGCGGACGACCCGGAGCTCCTCGGGCTGTACGAGGGCGTACCGCTCACCGAGCGCGACCTGTACTGGGCGGCCGGCTCCCTGCCCGACCGGATCACCGTGTACCGGAACCCGACGCTGGCCGTCTGCGACACGCGCGAGGACGTGGTGGAGGAGGTCGCGATCACCGTGGTGCACGAGATCGCGCACCACTTCGGCATCGACGACGAGCGGCTGCACGAGCTCGGCTGGGCCTGACCGGACGCGACGGACCGGACGCGACGGACCGGCGCGGGGTCGGCGTCAGGGTGCCGTCAGAGCGGGCTGTACTCCCAGTGCCAGGCCTCGGGCTTGCGGCCGTCGGCCTGGGCCCAGCCGGGGTTGTGCCAGCCGAACTTCGGGGCGTTCTCGACCAGCCACTGGTGCTGGGCGCTGGAGTACGTCTGCACGCCGCCGTTGAGGTCGACGGCGATGCCCCAGCCGTGGTCCGAGTACCCGGGCACGGCGGCGAAGTAGCCGCGGCTCGCCTTGACCGACACCTGCGACTCGTACGAGCGGTACGAGTCCCGGATCTCCAGGTGCTCGCCGAACCGGGCCCGGTACGCGACGTCGAGGCGCTCCAGCTGCTCGGCGGCGTCGGCGCGGAGGGTCTCGCCCGGGGCGAAGGACAGCTCGGCGAGGTCCGCCGAGGGGATGCGCCCGTTCTCGTAGCCCTGGGTGTCGTCCGCGTGCGCCTTCAGGGCGGGCGCGGCCTTGCGGGCCTGTGCCGCCTCGGCCTGCACGACCTCGGCGGGGGTGGCGGGCGCGGGCTTGATGCTGACCGCGCTCGTGTCGGTGTCCTCGAGCAGCGCGGTGAGCGACTGCGTCGCCTCCGTGACGTCCTCGGCGGTCTTCGCGCGGACCTCGGGCGAGGTCCGCTCGCCAGAACGGGACGCGGCCTCCGAGGTGGACCGGTCGGCGACGACGGCGCGCAGGTGCTTCGCGCTCTTCGCCACGGACCGGCGCTGGGCGTCGGGGAGGGCCAGGGAGTCGGTCGTCACCTGGTCGGCGCGGGCCAGGGCCGACTGTGCGGCGGTGAGCGCCTCGTCGTCGGACGCGGCCGTCGACCCGCTCGTCGTGGCGTCGGTGTCGGAGCCCGACTTCGTGCTCGCCGTGCCCGAGCCCACCGCGCCCGAGGTCGCGGACGCCGCGCCGGTCAGGGCGGGGCTCACGATCGCGGCGGTGCTGGAGACGCTCGAGGTCGTCCCGAACGTGCCGGTGACGACCGACTTCGCCGAGGCGGCGTGGGGCGTGGTCGCCGTCGCGGAGCGGGTCTCGCCGGAGGCGTGGGTGAGGCCGGTGGCCACGCCGGTGGTCAGGGCCATCACGGTGAGCGCGACCGGCACGCCGGCGCGCACGGGCCCGCGTCGCCGGCGGGGCCGGCCCGGGCCGTCGGTCCGTCGCGTGCGGTCGGGGTGGTGGATGTCGCGGCGCCGCGGCAGCGGCGTAGAGGCGTTCTCGGTCACGTGGAAGAAAGTCCTTGGGAGGTCGGGAGCTCGAACCCGTCGGGAGCTCACACCGGTCGGAAGCTCCTTCCATCTTCAACCGTTCGGTCCGGTGCTCCGGGCCATCGAGGAGGCCAGACGACACGAATCCCGTGCGGGCCGCACGGACGAGTTGTGAAGGCTGGGACATCCCGCGCTTTCGGCCGCCCTCCCCGGACCGTGATCCGGATCGTGGGACGCGCCGTCCCGCCCGCCGCCGCGCGCCACGCGTCGGCGCCCTCCGCGCCTCAGGATGCTCGGATGAGCTCCGCACCCGTGACCGTGGCGGTCCACCGCGCCGTCAGCCCCGACCGTGTCCCGGAGGTCACCGCGTGGGTGCAGTCCGGCGTACGCCTCGCCAACCGGTGGGACGGCTTTCTCGGGTCGGGCTGGATCCGGGCCTCCGAGGGGGCGTCCGACTGGATCATGCTCTACCGGTTCGCCGACGCCGCGCGGCTGGACGCCTGGGAGGTCTCCGACGAGCGGCTCCGCTGGCTCGCCGAGGGGGAGGGTCTCGTCGAGGAGCGGCGGGTGGAGAAGCGCACCGGCATCGAGGGCTGGTTCGACCCGCCCGTGCGGCAGGACGAGCCTGCGGGGCCGCCGCTGCTCGCCGCCCCGCCGCGCTGGAAGCAGTCCGTGGCCATCTGGCTCGGCTTCTTCCCGGTCAACCTCGCCTTCACCGCGCTGGTGGGCTGGCTCGTGCCGCCGTTCGCGGACCTGACGGTGGTGCTGCGGGTGCTCGTGTCGACCCTGGTGCTCACCCCGATCATGTCCTTCTGGGTGCTGCCGTGGGTGACGGGACGGCTCTCCGGCTGGCTGCACGCCCCCCGGCGCTGACCAGCCGGGCACCGTCGGCGCGGCGGGCGGTCAGCCGGCGGTCGGGACCTCGGCCGCCGCGAGCCACTCGCGCAGCGGCGCGGGCCGGTCGGTGATGATGCCGTCGACCCCCGCCGTGAGGAGGTGCTCCCACGTCTCCTCGTCGTTGGCCGTCCAGCCGTACACCAGCCGGCCTGCCGCATGGGCGGCGGGCACGAGGGACGTGTCGTCGGCGAGGAGCGCGGCCCCCGGGCTGACGGCGGCGGCCCCGAGGTCGTCCAGGAGGTCGGCGAGGTCGACGCGCGGGTGCTCGACGAGCAGCGAGCGCGGCACGTGCGGCGCGACGTCGCGCAGCGCGGCCACCGTGGTGGGGTCGAACCCCTGCACCACGAGGCGATCCTCCAGGCCGGCGTCCGTGACCACGCGCATCGTGACGGCGACGTCCGCAGCCGTCCAGGCGCCCTTGTACTCACAGAGCACGTCGAGCCCGGGTCGGGCAGCCACCAGGTCGAGCACCTCGGCGAGCGTCGGGATGCGCTGGCCGGCGAACTCCGGCGCGAACCACGAGCCCGCGTCGAAGGACTGGAGCTCCGACACCGTGTAGACCCGGACCTCGCCCGACCCGTCGGTCGTGGCGTCGACGGTGCCGTCGTGGATCACCATCGGCACCCCGTCGGCGCTGAGGTGCACGTCGATCTCGATCATCCGCGCGCCGGCGTCGGCGGCCGCGTCGAACGCGGCGAGCGTGTTCTGCGGGGCGTCGGCGGAGGCACCGCGATGGGCGATGACGGCAAGGTCCTGGGCGCGCACGAGACTCCTTCGGACGGCGCTGACGGTCGGCCCCGTGGGGTCGAACCGCATCCGTCGGGTCCGGGTCCCCAGAGCGGAATCACCCTAACCCGGTCCCGCCTTCCCCGGTCAGGATGCCCTGGAGGGCCGCGTCACACGGACGAGAGGGCTCGATGAACACCCGGACGCCGGTGTCGGCGACGTCGGCGACCTGGCGGCCGAGCGACGAACCGTCCCGGAGCGGGAGGTAGGCCATGACGAGGGAGAAGCTGGCGGGCACCGGTTATCGCCGAACGGGCGACCGCGCCGCCCGACGTTCGAGGGCAGAACCGGATCGACCCGCTCCCACTGCTCATCAGTCAAGACCCGAAACCGCGAAGACGTCACCGGATCGGTCTGCCGCGCGCCTCACCAATCGCCTGGGAGACATGCCTAGTTGAAGCGCTCCACCGAGTTGTTCCCATTCAGATCCAGGCCGACCTCTTCGGTCGTACCCAAGGAGAGCACCGAAAGGCAGATCCCGACCAGGGCGGCACATCCAGCCATCGCCAACCCTGTGACGACCCATGGTCGTCTGCCGATTCCCTTGGTGAGGCTGCGCGCCGTCAGGGCGGCCGCCGCGAGAGCGACGAGCGCACCGATGAGCGGGTTCAGAGCCACCGCGACGACCGCGATGGTTCCAGCGACGAGGGCTGTGATCTCCGCCGAGCGGTTCTCAACCGGACCGGACTTGGAGAGTGATGCCGTGTGCTGCACGTTTCCAGACATTGCTGACTCCCGACTGCGCAAGAAGATATGCCGCGTTGCAAGCAACGGGCGATCAAGCGTAGCAAGATCCGGACGTCGTGGCCTTTCCTGCCTTGTTCACCCTGGTCTGGAGGCAGGGGCGACGGTTCTGGATCGGGGCGCCCTTGATCGGCCCCAGGCGGAACTTGAACTGCTGGTAGCCGCGAACAGAGGCTGCGGTGTGCGTGAGCTGGCTCGAGCCCCGTCCGTCGTAGTACCAACCGGGGAAGGTGGGCTTTCCCGTGCGGTTGCTCCACGTGGCCTTCTTGATCGCGCCACCCTTCGCGCAGTATTTAATGGTGGTGTAGTAGCGATAGAGCACGCCACCTAGCAAGTTCTTGCCTGCGCCCTGGGCGCTCCGGCTGTAGCAGACGTCGTACTTCGTGGCGGCTTGTACCGCGTAGCCGGCGAGCTCGAAGCTGGCCTTGGCCTCGCTCTCCGGAATCTCGACGGGAGCATCGCTTGTCTCCTCGACCACGGCGAGAGTGTTGGCATCGACGAAGAGTGCCTGCTCGTCAGCGTCTAGCGCGTCGTATGCGGCCTCAGGGTCGCGGGCGGCAAAGACGTCCTCCGCGATCCTGCGAGCTGCCTTTGCGTCTCCCTTCGTGAGTTTCGAGTCCGTGCCGACCGTCGCTGGCCGTCCGACGCCACTCGAATCGTTTACGGGCTGCGCAAGCGCGGCGGAAGTTCCACTTCCAATAAGTGCAAGGGTGATGATTCCTGCGGCCAGTGCTCGCGCCTTGGTTGTACTCAATTTCCACTCCTCTCACGCCTACCGCAGTCGCGGCGGCCCCCAAAGCGTGCACACTCCAGACCCACTCTGTCGCGGCGGATGCTGCTCGCGTGCAATATCCGCAAGGTATGTATCAAGCCGCATGCCAGTCCCTCAATAGCACGCCAAGCGGGCGTCGTCGTGTGGCATGGGTCACAGCAGTATCAGGCGGTGTCAGGCACGAATAGCGCGTCAACGTGCTCACGGGGCCGCCATAGCCGCCATGCCATTCGGAGGTGACATTGTCGGACGGGATCACGCACGGGAGGCGGTCCGGGACGACGGGGTTCCGCATGGAATGTGTATCCAGGCGAACAAGGACTACCTGCGGACTGGCGTGAGCGGAAGCGTCACGAGCTGCTGCCCGAGGCTCCAGCGCCCGAGCACGACGTTGTCGCCGCGGCATCCGTGCAGGAGCAGCCCGCGACGGGCGAGCGGCTCGGCCCGATCGAGGCGGCCCTCCCGGCCTCGTGTCCCCGCTCGCGCAGCGTCTGGTCGACATCGGCGCCCGCCAGATCCCGCCGAAGGGTGACCCGTCCGGCAGGCTGACCGAGGACGAGAAGCGTGCTCAGGTGCTGCACCTGATCTCCGGCGACGATGACGAGGAGGAGGCTGCCAGTGGGTCGTGAGCGGACCCGAGGCGACCCCGTTGTTCCACGCCTATGACGAGCATCGTTGCAATTCAGAAAGGTGGGCCCCGTGGGGATCGAACCCACAACCCGCGGATTAAAAGTCCGCTGCTCTGCCAATTGAGCTAGAGGCCCGCCGCCGTCCGCCCATGGGCAGGTCGCCGGCTGCGGACAGCGTACGCGGGAGCGGCCGGGAGCCGTGCGCGGGCCTGCCGGAAGGTCACGATCCGGTTACGGAGGGCAACCTATCTGCGGCGGGACCTGCCTGTCACGCGAAGTCTCACCCACCGGGAGATCTCGTCCCGATCGCGTCTCAGCGTTGCGCCGACCACCCCCACCCTGTTTCGGTGGAGGGGTTCGCCAGGACCGACGAGAGGAGCTCTCATGCTCACCGTGACCGACAACGCCCGTACCGCCGTCGAGGACCTCGCCCAGCAGGCCGGGGTGCCCGACGAGGGTGGCCTGCGGATCGCGCAGTCTGCCGGACAGCCCGGCAACTTCGAGCTCGCGCTCGTCCCCGCGCCGCAGCCCGACGACCAGGTGGTGGACGAGGAGGGTGGCACGCACGTCTTCGTCGAGGCGGAGGCCGCACCGGCGCTCGACACCCTCACGCTCGACACCGACCCCGCGGCGCAGGGCCCCGGGTTCGTCCTCACGCCGCAGGCGTGACCTCCGGCGTGACTTCCGGGCAGGACCTCCGACCCCTCGGGTGAGGAGGCGGCGACACCTGTCCGACGACGGCCGGGCACGGGGCATGGCTCC
>NZ_JBHUWC010000213.1:0-6595 GCF_042670225.1 Isoptericola sp. NPDC057191
GTGCTGACCTGCTCCTCAAGAACCTCGTTCGAGGAGCAGGTCAGCACGCTCGTTGCATGTCCGGGGGACGCCGTAGCCTGCGGGTCATGCGCCTCACGTTCTCGGCACCGCTGTGGCAGTGGCAGGTGCGGACGGACTCCTGGTGGTTCGTCACCGTGCCGCCGGACGAGTCGGACACGCTCGCCGAGCTGCCGCTGCCGCCGCGAGGCTTCGGGTCGATCAAGGTCAACGTCACGATCGGCGCCACGACATGGTCGACGTCCGTCTTCCCCAGCGACGAGCAGAAGGGCTACGTGCTGCCGCTGAAGAAGGCGGTGCGGCAGGCCGAGGGCATCGAGCCCGGCGCGACCGTCCGCGTCACCCTGGAGCCGGTCGGCCTCTGAGCCCGGGTCAGCGGACGATCTCGTCCCGCCCCGCCAGCCAGGCCGCCACACCCTGCACGAGGGCGGCGGCGAGGAGCAGCACCAGCGGCAGAGTCCACGAGCCCGTCATGTCGTGGGCGACGCCGAGCCCGAGCGGCCCGCACGCCGCGAGCAGGTAGCCCGCGCTCTGCGCCATGCCCGACAGCTCCGACGTGCGCGCGGCGTCCTCGGTCCGCAGCGCCATGAGGGTGAGCGCCAGCGCGATGCCGCCACCCTGCCCGAGGCCGAGCAGCACCACCCACAGCACCGCGACGTCCGGCGCGAGGAGCAGGCCCAGCAGGCCTGCGGCGATAAGGGCGACGATGACGACGCCGATCGCGCGCTGCCGACGCATCCGCCCAGCGAGCACCGGCGCGACGAACGATCCGACGATGCCGAGCAGGTTGGTCAGGGCCAGGAGCCAGCCGCCCACGGCGACGCTCCGGCCCGAGGCCACGAAGATCTCCGGCAGCCAGGCGTTCACCGCGTAGAACGACAGCGACTGCGTGCCCATGAGGACGGTGACCGCCCAGGCCAGCGGGCTGCGCCAGACGGACCGCGCGGCGTCCGCGGCGGTGGCTCCGGCCGGGCGCAGCGGGACAGGCGCGCGGTTCCCGGCGCGCAGCGCGCGGGGCGCCCACACCGCGGCGCCGCACGCCGCCAGCAGCCCCCAGGACGCCAGCGTGGCGCGCCAGTCCATGCCCGTCGCCGTGGCGAGCGGCACCGTGAGACCCGCCGCGAGCGCCGCCCCGCCCGACAGGGCCATGGAGTACAGGCCGGTCATGAGCCCGACGCGGTCCGCGAAGTCGCGCTTGATCAGCGCCGGGAGGAGCACGTTGCCGAGCCCGATGGCGCACCCCACGGCGAGGGTGCCGAGCAGCAGGGGCGCGAGACCGGGCACGAGCCGCAGCGCGAAGCCGGCGCACAGCAGCAGGAGGCTGCCGAACAGGGCACGCTCCAGCCCCACGCGGCGAGCGAGCCCCGGCGCCACCGGGGCGAGGAGGCCGAAGCACAGCACGGGCAGGGTCGTGAGGACGCCGCCGGCGGTGGAGCTGAGGCCCTCCTCGGCCAGGATCTCGCCCAGCAGGGGCGAGACGGCGACGACGCCGGGCCGCAGGTTGAGCGCGGCGAGGACGATGGCGAGGACGGCGCCCGCCCCGAGCGGGCGACGGAGGCTCACGCGTCCTCTCCCGCCGTCGGCGCGTCGACGAGATGCGCGCGGACGGCGGCCATCGTCGTCGCGACCGCGCGCTCCGCGGCGTCGACGTCCCCGGCGGCGACCGCCTCGACGACCTCGCGGTGCCCCGGCACGTCCCGGTGAGGGCGGCCGTGCGCGTCGGTGGCGAGGGTGCGGACCAGCACGTGGTCGATCCCGTCGTAGAGCTCGGCGAGCAGGTCGTTCCCCGCAGCCCGCACGAGCTCGGCGTGGAACGCGACGTCGGCATCCCGGAACTCCTGCTCGTCGCCGGCGCGGGCGGCGTCCTCCTGCGCGGCCAGCGCGCCGCGGAGCGCGGCGAGAGCGTCGTCGTCGTGCCGGGACGCCGCGATCCGGGCCGCCCCGCGCTCCAGGACGGAGCGCACCTCGAGCACCTGCAGGGCGTCCGTGGTGCGCGCCCGGCGACCGATCGCCGCGTCGAGGCCGCTGGCGGCGCGGACGTAGGTGCCGTCACCGCGGCGCGGCTCGAGGATGCCCGCGTGCTCCAGGGCCCGGACGGCCTCCCGGACGGTGTTGCGCCCGACGCCGAGGCGGGCGACCAGCTCCGGCTCTGCGGGGATGCGCGTCCCGACCGGCCACTCGCCGCGCTCGACGAGACCGGTCAGGTGCTCGACGACGAGCTCGGACACCTTGCGGGGCGGGGTGATGGGCGAAGCCTCGGTCGGACGCACCAAAAGAGCCTAACAGCCCATGTTTGGCGCGGGCGGTGACCGGGGCTGCCGCCGGAGCGTCCTACGCCTGTCCTACGCCTGTCCTACGCCTGTCCTACGCCTGTCCTACGCCTGGGCCATGCGGACGAACTCGGTGACCGCCGTGGCGATCTGCTGCACGGCGATCGCCGCCAGGAGCAGCCCCGCGATCCGCGACACGAGCGTGACGCCGGAGTCCTTGAGCACCCGCTGGATGACGTTCGCGAACCGCATCGACAGGTACAGGCACACGTGCACCAGCACGATCGCCGCCGCGATGCCGACGAGCTGCGGCGCACCGCCCTCGTCCGAGACCCGGGTCTGCTGGACGAACACCATCGTCGCGACGATCGCGCCCGGCCCGGCCAGCAGCGGCGTGCCCAGGGGCACCATCGCGACGTTCACGCCCTTGTTCCCGGACGGCGCGGGCTCCTCCATCTTGCCGGTCAGCAGCTCCATCGCGACGAACAGCAGCAGCAGGCCGCCCGACGCCTGCAGCGCGGGCAACGAGATGCCCATGTAGTGCAGCACCTGCTGGCCGAAGACGGCGAAGACGACGATGACGCCGAAGGCGACGAGGATCGCCTGGCGGGCCGCATGGTTGCGCTGCTTCGCCCCCATCGCGGACGTCAGACCCAGGAACACCGGGACGGTGCCGGGCGGGTCCATGATCACGAACAGGGTGACGAACACCTCGGTGAACAGCGCGGTGTCCAGCACGTGGCTCACGGGCGGATCACGTCCAGCCGACCTCTTTCCTCGATCTGTGCGAGCACCTCGGGAGCGGTGGTGTGCTCCCCGATGCGGTTGCGCTTGCCGGTGCCGTGGTAGTCGCTGGACCCGGTGACCAGGAGCCCGAGGTCGGCGGCCAGCGCGCGCAGGCGCCGCCGGGCGGCGTCGTCGTGGTCCCGGTGGTCCACCTCGAGCCCGGCCAGCCCGACGGCGGCGAGCGCGGCGACGGTCTCGTCGCTCACCGTGCGACCTCGCGCCCCCGCACCCGGGTGCGCCATGACGGGCACCCCGCCCGCGCCGAGCACGGTGCGCACGGCCACGTCGGTGTCCGGGGCGTAGTGCGGCACGTAATAGCGGGCGCCCGGGTGCAGCATGGTCGCGAAGGCCTCGTCGCGGGACGCGACGACGCCGGCGGCCACCAGCGCGTCGGCGAGGTGCGGGCGGCCCACCGTGGCGTCGTCGCCCGTCTGCGCGACGACGTCGTCCCACGTCACCGGGAAGTCCTCGGCGAGCAGCGCCGTCATCCGACGGGCGCGGGTGAGGCGGTCGGTGCGCGTGCGGTCGCACTCGGCGCGCAGCGCCGTGTCACCGGGGTCGTGCAGGTAGGACAGCAGGTGCACGCTGATGCTGCCGCCCTCCGTCCGCACCCGCGTCGAGATCTCCGTGCCCCGCACCAGCGCCACGCCCGTCACGGCGACCGCGTCCGCCGCCTCCGCCCAGCCGGCGGTGGTGTCGTGGTCGGTGAGCGCCACGACGTCCAGGCCTGCCGCGCCGGCCGCCACGAGCACCCCGTGCGGGGAGTCCGTCCCGTCGGAGGCCCGCGAGTGCGTGTGGAGGTCGATCCGGGGCGGCGTCACGATCATCGATTCTAAGGAGCGGGGCGCACCGGCACGCACGATCCGGGGCCCGCGGCGGTGCGACGTCGGCCACTCCCGGCCGCCCGCCACCCGGCCCGCGGCCTCCGCGGCGCCCACCACACCGTGAAGGCGACGACACAACCTCTCCACCGTGCCCGCCGCTGGAGCCCCCGCCACGCGCGTACCGACGCGGGACTATCGTGAGGATGGATCTTCTCAGCGCCACCGCCGCCACCGCCGCCACCGCTGCTCCCGCCCCGTCCGGGCGCGCCCACGGCGCCGCCGGGATCGTGTTCGTGCACGGCATGCGCACGTCGTCGGCGATCTGGGAGCGCCAGGTCGGGCACGTCCGCGACGCCGGGCACGACGCGGTCGCCGTCGACCTGCCCGCGCACGGCGCACGGCACGGCGAACGGTTCTCCATGCCGCGCGCGTTCGAGGTGCTCGACGAGGCCGCCGGGTCCTTCCCTGCTGGGACCCCTGTCGTCGTGGTGGGGCTGTCCCTCGGCGGCTACACGTCGCTCGCGTGGGCGGCGCACCACGCCACCACCGCCGACGCCCCGCCGCTGGCCGGAGTGGTGGCTGCCGGCTGCACGTCCGACCCGAAGGGCAAGCCCGTCGCGCTGTTCCGCGACGTCGCGCACCTCGCCGTCACCGGCACGACGGCGGTGCGCCGCGGCCTGCGCGACGCCTCCCTCGCGTGGCGCTCCGCCCTCACCGGGAGCGCGTCCCGCCCGGGCGGCCTGGAGGTGGCCGCGCTGCTGGGCGACGCGGGCGGCGTCCCGCGCCCCGGGTGGGACATCGTCACCGACGCGCTCACGCACCTCGCCGGCCGCTCCTCCGTGGCCAGCACGCGCGCGCTGCGCGTCCCCGTCTGGTTCGTCAACGGCGCCCGCGACCGGATGCGGCTCGAGGAGTCCCGTCACGTGGCCGCCGCGGACCGTGGTGCGCTCGTCGTCGTGCCCGACGCCGGTCACGACGTGAACTCCGACGCCCCGGACGCCTTCAACCGTGTCCTCACCCGCGCGCTGCACGACTTCGCCCGCGCCTGACACGCTCCCGGGACGCCGCCGACGGGTGGGACACTGGGACCATGACCGACACCACCCCCGTCGACGAGTCCGCGCCCGGCGCCACGCCCGGCACCGAGGACCGCGGAAGCAACCGATCCCAGCGCCCCGTCTCGGAGGCGTTCAAGTCGTTCATCACCTCGCAGTGGGGCGACCGCGCCGACCTCGCCGTCGAGCCCGCCGAGGCGGTGCCGTACACGGCCGAGCGCCGGGCGCGGCTGTCCGCCCTGTTCCCGGGCGCGCGCCTCGTGATCCCCGCCGGCCCGCTCAAGGTCCGCTCCAACGACACCGACTACCGGTTCCGGCCGCACTCGGCGTTCGCGCACCTCACCGGCCTCGGCACCGACCAGGAGCCCGACGCCGTGCTCGTGCTGCACCCGGTCGCCGACGCCGAGGGCGACCCTGACGGCAGCGGCAACGGTAGCCACCACCACGCCGTGCTGTACGTGCGGCCGCTGGCCGCGCGCGACACCGAGGAGTTCTACGCGGACTCGCGGTACGGCGAGTTCTGGGTCGGTGCCCGGCCGTCGCTCGACGACGTCACCACCCTCACCGGCGTCGAGGCCCGCCACGTCGACGAGCTGCGCGACGCGCTCGCCAAGGACGTGGGCGCGGACGGCGTGCGGCTGCTCGTCGTGACCGGCTCCGACGAGGCGGTGGAGACGCTCGTCGAGGCCATCCGCGAGGAGGCCGGCGTCGAGGCGCAGTCCGAGGACGAGTCCCTGGTCGAGGCCACCTCCGAGCTGCGTCTCGTCAAGGACGCGCTCGAGCTGGAGCACCTGCGCGAGGCCGTGGCCCGCACGATCGAGGGCTTCGAGCAGGTCGTGCCGGCCCTGGAGAAGGCCGTGGCGCACCGCCGCGGCGAGCGCGTCATCGAGACGACCTTCGACGCGCACGCCCGCCTCGAGGGCAACACCGTGGGGTACGAGACGATCGCCGCCGCCGGTGAGCACGCCACCACGCTGCACTGGATCACCAACGACGGTGTGGTCCGCCCGGGTGAGCTCGTGCTGCTGGACGCCGGCGTGGAGGTCGACTCGCTCTACACCGCGGACATCACGCGCACGCTGCCCGTGGACGGCGAGTTCACCGAGGTTCAGCGCCGCATCTACACCGCCGTGCTCGACGCCGCCGACGCCGCGTTCGCCGTCGCGAAGCCCGGGACGAAGTTCCGCGACATCCACGCCGCCGCGATGGAGGTCATCGCCGCCCGTCTGGAGGAGTGGGGCCTGCTGCCCGACGGCGTGACCGCGGAGGTGTCGCTCTCCACCGAGGGCCAGCAGCACCGCCGCTGGATGGTGCACGGCACCAGCCACCACCTCGGGCTCGACGTGCACGACTGCGCCCAGGCGCGCCGCGAGCTGTACCTGGACGGCGTGCTCGAGCCCGGCATGGTGTTCACCATCGAGCCCGGCCTGTACTTCAAGGCCGACGACCTCGCCGTGCCCGAGGAGTACCGCGGCATCGGCGTGCGCATCGAGGACGACGTCCTCGTCACCGCTGACGGCAACGAGAACCTCTCCGCGGCGCTCCCCCGTCGTCCCGAGGACGTCGAGGCCTGGATGGCGCCCCTGCGCGGCTGAGAGCACCACATCCGTTCGGCAACGGGTGGATCTGTTCGGTACGTCTG
>NZ_JBHUWC010000214.1:0-6491 GCF_042670225.1 Isoptericola sp. NPDC057191
CCGCCGCGCCGGCGGCCCAGCCGTTGTGCATCGTCGGGGCCGCCCCGCCCGGCCGTTGTGGCACCGAAACCGGCCAGAATTCGGTCGCTAAGTCTCGCCGTTTCCGTACCCACAGCGTGGGCTGCGGGACAATGGGTCGGTGCAGTGCCCTCACTTCGACGCCGGTCGCTGCCACTCGTGCACCCTCCTCGCGACGCCGTACCCCACGCAGGTCGCCGAGAAGGAGGCGCACGTGCGGGCCCTGCTGGCCGACGACGGCGTGTCCTGGCTGCCCGCCGTCACAGGCCCGGAGTCGGGGTTCCGCAACAAGGCGAAGATGGTGGTCAGCGGCACCGTCGACGCGCCCGTGCTGGGCATCCTCGGCTCCGCCGCCGGCCCGTTCGCCGGGCAGGGCGTCGACCTCACCGACTGCGGCCTCTACCCGCCCGCGCTGCAGGCGACGTTCCCCGCGCTCGCCGAGCTGATCACCCGGGCCGGCCTGCAGCCCTACGACGCGACGTCGCCTTCCCGCGGCCCCCGACGCCGGGAGACGGCGCGCGAGTCGGCCTGGCGGGGCGAGCTCAAGCACGTCCTGGTGACGCTGTCGGCCGACGGCGAGCTCATGGTGCGGTTCGTGCTGCGCAGCCAGGAGCCCGTGGCCCGGCTGCGCAAGCACCTGCCCTGGCTGCTGGCGGCGCTGCCGCAGGTCGCGGTCGTGAGCGTCAACGTCCAGCCCGCGCACGCGGCGGTGCTCGAGGGTGAGCAGGAGATCGTCCTCACCGAGCGCCAGTCGCTGCCGATGCGGCTCGACGGCATCACGCTGCACCTGCGCCCGCAGAGCTTCTTCCAGACGAACACCGCCGTCGCCTCCGCCCTGTACGCGCAGGCCCGGGAGTGGGTCGACGAGGTGGCGCCCGCCTCGCTGTGGGACCTGTACTGCGGCGTCGGCGGCTTCGCGCTGCACTGTGCAGCCCCGGGCCGCGCCGTCACCGGCATCGAGATCTCCGCCGAGGCGATCGCCAGCGCGAGCAGCACGCGCGGCGAGCTCGCCCACCTGCCCGCGGACGCCGTCGTCGGTGGCCACGACGCCGCCTGGTGGGCCGACGCCGTGCGCGACGTCCGGTTCGCGGCCGGGGACGCCACCACGTTCGCCCAGGACGGCGGGGTGCCCGCGCCCGAGCTGGTGGTCGTCAACCCGCCGCGGCGCGGCATCGGCGCCGACCTGTCGCGCTGGCTGGAGGAGTCCGGCGCCACGCACGTGCTGTACTCCAGCTGCAACGCGGTGACCCTGGCCGAGGACCTCGCGCGCATGCCGTCGTTGCGGCCCCGGCGCGCGCGCCTGCTCGACATGTTCCCGCAGTCCGGTCACTACGAGGTGCTGGTGCTGCTGGAGCGCACCGCCGGCTGAGCCGGTCGGCGGGCAGGTCGGGCAGCAGTTCGGGCAGCAGTTCGGGCGGCAGTTCGGTCGGCAGGAGTCAGCAGGTCTGCAGCCAGCCCGGCCAGATGCCGGTGCGCACGAGGGAGACCGACGTGTCGGCGTCGGCGGGAGCGTCGACCGTGACGGCGACGCCGGCCTGCTGGTAGCGGCGCGACGCGACGTACCAGCTGCCGTCCCGGCACTCCCGCGCGGAGATCCAGCTCTTGGACGGCGAGACGGCGACGATCTCGACGTCGTCCTGGCTCGGCGTCACCCGGAACACGCCGCGCAGCCCGGGCAGGTCCGCCTGGACCGTGGACCGGACGGGGTCCGGGTCGCGTGTCGGCGTAGGGGTGGGCCGCGGAGTGGACGTCGTCCGCGTCGGCGTCGGCGTCGGGGTGGGCGTCGGGCGCGTGGTGGTCGGGGGCTTGGCGGTCGGGGGCTTGGCGGTCGGGTCCGTGGTGGTCGGGCCCGTGGTGGTCGGGTCCGGGGCGGTCGACGACGACCCGCCCGGGGTCGCAGAACCCGGGGTCCCGGGCGTCGAGGGGGTGGGGTCGGCAGGCGTCGTCGGCTGCGTCGTCGGCGTCGTCGGAGATGTCGGCGTGGGGAACGCTGGGCCCGACGTCGCCGGAGCGGTGGGGTCCCCTGTCGGCGTCGCGCCGTCGGCCGGGATCGGGTCCGGCGTGCTGGTCGAGGCGTCCGGCTCGGGCTCGGCCGGCGCGGCGGGCGGCGTCGCCGTCGGTGCGGGTGCCGCGACGGACGCGGTGGCCGCCGGCACGGGCGGTGCGGCCACGGGGCCGCCCCCACCACCGCCGAGGGCTACGGCGACGGCGGCCACGGCCACCCCGGCGACCGTGCCGGCGGCGACGAGACCGCCCTTGCCGAGCTGGCCGAGCCGGAGGACGAGCGCCCGCACCCACTCCCCCGCGGCCGCCAGCGCGGCGCCCACGGGCCCGGCCCAGCCGAGCACTCCGGACCCCGACGCCTCTGCGCCCAGCACACCCACGACCACCGGGGCCGCACCGCTCGCGACCGTGCCCGCGACCGTGCCCGCCAGCAGCAGGGGGCCGGCGTCGCGCACGGCCCAGCCGGCCTCCCGGACGTCGATGAAGGCCCGCATGCAGTCCTGGCAGCCGAACAGGTGCGCCTCGAGGACCGTGCGCCGCACCGGGGTGAGGCGGTGGCGCACGTACGAGTGCAGCGACTGGCGGGTGTCGACGCACCCGGGCGGGCACGCCCGGGCGTGCGCCGCCGCGAAGGCCGCGGCCAGCCGCTCCTCCGCCCGGCGCAGCCGGTGCAGCACCGCTCGGGCGTGCATCCCCAGCTCGGCCGCGATCTCGGCGGCCTCGCGGCCCAGGACGTGCCGGTCCCACAACAGGCGCTGGTCGTCGTGCGGCAGCGTGGCGAGCACGGTGCGCAGGACGGACGGGTCGACGGTCCCCGCGGCGCCCGGACCCTCGTCGCGCCCGGCGTCCGCGGCCGCGGCGCGCATCCGCTCGATCGCGTCGTCGGCGGGGCCGCGGCGCGCGGGCGCGTCGCCGTCGTGCGTCGTGGTCACGCGGCGCTCCCGTCCTTGCCGATCGTGTGCGGTCCCGGCGCGGTCCGCCGCCGCGCCCGGGACATGATCGCAGCGAGGGGTGGGGCGAAGGCAAGTCCCCTGGCAGGTCCGGGGGTGGGAGGGCTCTCCCGGCGGACCGGACCGCGAAGCCCCGGGCGGGACATCGGCGGACACACCCGACGACGCCGCTCGCCGTCGTCCGAGCCCGCCGAGATCGCCTCCGTGCAGATCCTGCAATCCGACAGCGCACGGTGCGCCGGGCAACTAGTTTCGCTCGTGGTCGGCCGACCATGACCGGCGACACCAGCACGAGGAGGAAGCATGGGAACCGCGACCCTGCGCCCACGACAGCGGCTGCGACTGATCGTCGCGGCAGCACTCGCTGTCGTGACGCTCGTCCCGATCAGCGCCAGCGCCGTCGATGACACGTCGACGTGGGCCTCGAGGAAACATCCACTCATCGCCACCTACGGCAGGACCACCATCGACAAGGGCTACGGCTACGGGTGGTTCTCGGCGCACCGGACGAACGATGGCCTGAAGGCATACCCTCGGGGCTATGTGCGCGCCTCTCGTAATCACGGGCGGCACACCTACTTCAGCGCGCTCATTCAGTACAACACGGGCAGGTGCAGTACAGGAACCAGCCTGGGAGTCACCTTTGCGGGTGTCGGCGGCTCGTTCGGCAACTCCTATTCGTGCACGAAGAAGTTCTTCAGCAAGGAGCACCTGAACAGCGGAACGGTCAACGTCCGGAGGTGGGTCAAGAAAAAAAGAACTCACGATGTCGACGTCGATTCGTCCGCAGCGCGCGCGCAGGTCAAAGTTTGCCTGCAGATCAAGGTCCACCCGGACAAGTGCACCGGGTACACGCCGACCGGGGCGGACAAGTGGTAGGGGCCGCGCCCGCGACGGTGGTCGTGGACGACGTGCGCGTGCGCTACCGGAACTTCACCCTCGGCCCCGTGAACACGACGTTCCCGCGGGGGGTCACCTGCGTCGTCGGGGTGAACGGGGCAGGGAAGTCGACGTTCTTCCGGGTGCTCGCCGGTATCGAGAAGAGCCGGTCCGGCTCGGTGCGGCTCGCGGGCTCCTCCCGCGCTCCGCACCAGGTCGGGCTGCTGCCCCAGGACGTCGACTTCCCGGGCCGGGCCACCTGCGCCGAGTACCTGACGCACGTCGCCTGGCTGTTCGCCGTGCCGCGTACCCACCGCGCCGACGCAGTGGCCGACGCGCTCAGCGCCGTGGGGTTGTCCGACCGCGCGGGCTCCCGGATCTCGACGCTGTCCGGCGGCATGCGGCGGCGACTCGGCCTCGCCCACGTGCTGGTCCACTCCCCGGACCTGCTGCTGCTGGACGAGCCGACCGCGGGCCTCGACCCGCTGCAGCGGGTCGCGATCCGCGACACCATCGGGGCGATCGCCGCACAGCGCACCGTGGTGGTCTCCACCCACCTCGTCGAGGACGTCGCCGCCCTCGCCGACCGCGTCCTCGTGTTGCGCGAAGGCTCGGTGCGCTACGACGGCACCGTCGACGAGCTCGCGGCACACGACGCCCCCGACGCCCCCGGAGCCACCGCGCTGGAACGAGCCATCACCGCCGCGCTGTCCACCCCGGCAGCCGGGGCCGCCGCATGATCCGCTACCTGGCCAAGACCCACCTGGGCTTCTGGTCCTTCGTCGCGCTCGCCGTGCTCTCGGCGATCAACATCGCGCAGGACGGTTGGACCTGGAACGGCAACATCTCCCTGGCGGCCGGCGAGCTCGGTGTCCCGTACTACATCTTCGGCATCATGTTCGCCGCCGTGGTGGCCGTGGACGCCGCGCGCCTGTCCTCCCCCGGGCGGCAATACCTGGCAGGACTCCTGCCGTCGTGGCGCAGCCCCTACGTCGTCGCCCTCGCGGCCGCGTGGGTGCCCGTCGCCGCGATCCAGCTCCTGATCGGGCTCGTGACCCTCGCCCTCGTCGCACCGTCCGAGGTGAGTGCCGCGACGGTCGCTCGGGCGCTGCTCGCCCTGGCCGTGCTCCCGTTCATCAGCCTCGCGGCGGGTGCCGTCGGCAGCTTCATCGGCCGGTACACCCGCCCGCTGATCGCCGCACTGCTCGCCGCCGGAGCCCTGTTCGCCCTGTTCGAGTTCGTCGGTACGTACCTGGGGTTCGTCCCTCTGAACTTCGGCATGTGGGAGGTCGCGTGGATCGGCGGCGAGTACTCGGCCTCCTACCTGCTGGCGCAGATCGGCGTGCTGACCGTGGCCTCGGCCCTGCTGCTCCTCGCCCCGGTCCGGCTCCGCAGACACTCCGCGCTGCCCTCGGCCACAGGTCTGGTCGCCGGCCTGCTCGGCCTCGCGCTGCTGGCCGCCCCGCTCCCCTGCATGCCCCAGGACCGCGTGGTCGACGCATGGCACCCACCCACCGTGTGCGGCGGCAACCCCACCATCTGCACCTACACCGAGAGCGAGGCCTGGCGAGACTCCTACGTACAGTTCCTCACCCGCCTCACCGACGCCGCACGCGACCACGGCTATCCCGCCTTCATTCCCGACCGCTTCGTCGAGGATGCCGGGAACTACCAGCATCCCAAGCCCGGGGAACGCGTCTTCTGGTTCACCCTCGACCCCCACGTCCCGCAACCGGACGGAGGCGACGAGCCCGGTCTCGGCGACGCCGACTACGTAACCAACCTCCTGTCACCGGCGTTCTGCCCGCAGTTCACGTCAGTTATCGGGCCGAGCGACGCCTTCTGGACCGACGAGGCACAACTCGCCGCCACCTGGCTCTCCCTCGAACGAGACATCGACCCGCTCGACCTCAGCGAAATTGCCGAGACCAAGAGCTTCACACCCCTCTCCCCCGCGCAGACCGAGAAGATCCTCGCGAGGTTCGACCGGTGCGACTTCTAGCACGCGGATCGACCGTCCGGGGACTCCGGGCGTGGTGCGCCGTCCATGACGTGCGCACCGCGCTCGCCCTGACCGTGCTCGCCGCACTCGGCACCGCGCTGACGGCCGGCACCGACGTGGACGGCATCGGCGAGCTGGTGCGGTTCCCCCTGCCCGTACCGGTGCCGCAGTTCGTCGCGCTCCTCGCCGGGATCGCGATCGGCGCCGCCGCCACCTATCGCGTCGACCCCCGTTTCCCCGTCGGGCCGCCGGGGACGCGCCGGCTCAGAGCAGCGCGTCTCGGGTGGGTCACCGCCGTCACCGTCGTGGTCGGCACCCTCACGACGATCGGCTTCGCGGGTGCGCCGTTCGCGGCGTACTCCTCGGTCGCGGCCAACGTGGTGCTCTTCGGCGGGCTTGCCCTCCTCGCCGTCGCCGCCGGGCAGGCCGACCTGCTGTGGCTGCCCCCCGCGGCGTTGCTGCTCGTCGCGATGCTCTACGGCTCGGGAGACCTGGCCGAAGACTTCTTCTGGTGGGCCTCCTGCCTGCAGGACACCGCCGGTCCGGCCCGTTGGGGCGCCAGCCTCGCGGTGTTCCTCGTCGCCCTCGCCGCGTATGCCCGCGCCACGCCGCGGCTCGCGGCCCGTGGACGTCACGGC
>NZ_JBHUWC010000215.1:0-6459 GCF_042670225.1 Isoptericola sp. NPDC057191
GGGCATGCCTGCGCCCTCACCGTACGACGCGCCCCGCCAGATCCTCACCGACGAGCTGCTGGAGACGATCCGCGGCCGCGCGGCGACGCACGACCGGGAGAACACGTTCTTCGCCGACGACCTCGCCGACCTGAAGGCGGCGGGGTACCTCCAGGCGATGGTGCCCCAGCATCTCGGCGGCGCCGGCCTCACGCTGCGCGAGGCCGCGCGCGAGCAGGCGCGGCTCGCGGGGGCGGCGCCCGCGACGGCCCTGGCGGTGAACATGCACCACGTGTGGGTGGGCGTGGCCCGGTACCTGCACGAGCGCGGCGACGGGTCGCTCGACTGGCTGCTCGAGGAGACCGCCCACGGCGAGGTGTTCGGCTTCGGCTACTCCGAGGCAGGCAACGACCTCGTGCTGCTCGGGTCACGCACCGAGGCCCGGCCCGACGGCGAGGGCGGGTACTCCTTCCACGGCACCAAGATCTTCACGTCCAACTCCCCCGGCTGGACGCGCCTCGGCGTCATGGGGCTCGACGACGCCACCGACCCTGACGACCCGCGCATCGTGCACGCGTTCGTCACCCGCGACGGCGGCGGCTTCGAGATCAAGGACGACTGGGACACGCTCGGCATGCGGGCCTCGCAGTCCTGCACGACGGTGCTCGACGGCGCGCACGCGCCCGCGGACCGGGTGCTGCGTCGTCTCGCGCCCGGACCGAACCTCGACCCCTACGTGCTGGGGATCTTCACGTCGTTCGAGATCCTGCTCGCGTCCGTGTACCTGGGGATCGCCGACCGGGCCCTGGCGCTCGCCGTCGAGACGGTGCGCAGGCGGCGCTCGATGAAGACCGGCAAGGCGTACTCGCAGGACCCCGACATCCGCTGGCGGATCGGCACGGCCGCGCTGGCCCTCGACGGCCTCTGGCCGCAGCTCGACCTCGTCGCGGGCGAGGTCGACGCTCAGGTGGACGTGCGGTCCGGGTCCGGGGCCGGGTTCTTCCGCTCGACGGCGGGGCTGAAGGTGCGTGTCACCGAGACGGCGCGGCAGGTCGTCGACGAGGCGATCCGCTGCTCCGGCGGGTCGACCTACTTCAACCGCTCCGAGCTGGGACGGCTCTACCGCGACGTGCTCGCCGGGATCTTCCACCCGTCCGACGACGAGTCGGCGCACGCCACCGTCGCGCAGGCCGTGCTCGGCCCGCTCGAGGACTGAACCCCGCGAAAGCTGTCAGAACCACGTCAGGCCGGGGACCCACCCGGTTCTGACAACCGCGGGCGCGCGCACGTTGTCAGAACCACGTCAGACCCTGGGCTCACGTGGTTCTGACAACTCTCGGGTCAGGCGGAGGCGCCGTCGAGCCGGGCGAGCTCGTCCGGGGTCAGCTCGAGGGTCATGGAACGCACGAGCGCCTCGAGCTGGCCGGTGTGCCGGGCGCTGGCGACGGGCGCGACGACGGTCGGCTGCTGCCGCAGCCACGCCAGCGCCACGGACGCGACGGGCGCGCCGTGCGCGGCGGCGACGTCGTCGAGGGCCGCGAGCACGCGACGTCCGCGGTCGTCCAGGTAGCGGGCGGCGCCCTGCGCGCGCGGGCTGTCGGGCGCCTCGCCGTCGCGGTAGGTCCCGGCGAGGAACCCGGAGGCCAGCGCGTAGTACGGCAGCACACCGAGACCGTGCCGCTCGGCGGCCTGGCGCAGCCCGTCCTCGAAGCCTCGCTCCACGAGGTTGTAGTGCGGCTGCAGGGCGACGGGACGGTGCAGCCCGCCGTCCTCCACGGCGGCGAACCACTCGTCGATCCGCTCGGGCGTGTAGTTGGAGACGCCGATCGCGCGCACGAGACCGTCGTCGACCAGCGCGGAGAACGCGGCGGCCGTCTCCGCGATCGGCGTCGCGGCGTCGTCGAAGTGCGCGTAGTACAGGTCGATGCGGTCGGTGCCGAGCCGCTCCAGGGACGCCTCGGCGGCCGCCCGCACGTTCGCCGCCGCCAGGCCGCGGAACTGCGGGTGCTGCGAGACCTTCGTCGCGACCAGGACGTCGTCGCGGCGGCCGCCGCGGGCCAGCCAGCGCCCGATCGTCCGCTCGCTCTCGCCACCGGAGTTGCCCTCCACCCACGCGGAGTAGACGTCGGCGGAGTCGATCATCCGGCCGCCCGCGTCGGTGAACGCGTCGAGGACGGCGAACGACGCCGCGTCGTCGGCCGTCCAGCCGAAGACGTTGCCGCCGAGCACCAGGGGTGCCCCGTCGAGGCCGAGAGGGCCGCGCGAAAGATCGGTCTGCGTCGTGCTGGTCGCCTGGGTCACACGTCGCACAAGCGCCCCGGCGTCCGGAACATTCCCGCGGGGCCGCTACGATCGCCGCTCATGACGCTGCGCAGGGGCACGATCGTCCGGTACGCCGTCGGCTCCGTCGGCACCGGCGGGTTCGCGACGCTGCCCGGGCTGGTGCTCGTCTTCTACCTCACGGACACGCTCGGCGTGACGGCGGCCCTGGCGGGTCTGCTCGTCACCGCCGCCAAGGTCTGGGACGTCCTCATCGACCCCGTGATCGGCGCGGCCAGCGACCGCGAGCGCGCCCGCACCGGGCGCCGTCGCCGGCTCATGGTCGTGGGAGGACTGGCCCTGCCGGTGTTCTTCACCCTCACGTTCGCGGTCCCTGCCGGTCTGAGCCCGGCGGCCGCCGCGGGGTGGGTGCTGCTCGCCTTCCTCGCCGCGGCGACGGCGTTCAGCCTCTTCCAGGTGCCGTACATCGCCCTGCCCGCGGAGCTGGCGAGCACCTACGACGCCCGCACCCGGCTGCTCACGGCGCGCGTGGTGGTGCTCACCGCCGCGATCCTGCTGTTCGGCGGCGGCGGCCCGGCACTGCGCGCCCTCGGTGGCGACGACGAGCGGCTCGGCTACCTCGTCATGGCCCTGGCGGCGGCGCTCGTGCTCGGCGCCGCCCTCCTCGTCTCCTCCACCGTGGAACGGTCCGCAGGACCGCCCGCCGCACCGCGCCCCCTCCCGCCCCGGGTCGGGATCGCCGCCCACTACCGCGAGGGCGTCGGCCTGCTGCGCACCAGCCGGCCGTTCCGCACGCTGCTCACCACGTTCGTGCTCCAGGCGCTCGCCACCGGCGCCATGCTCGCCGGCGCCCAGTACGTCGCCACCTGGGTGCTGCACGACACCGCGGCCGTGACGTTCCTGTTCGTCGCCCTCGTCGGCCCCGCGCTGGTCGTCACCCCGGCGTGGGGCACGCTCGCCCGCCGGGTCGGCAAGGAGCGTGCGTTCCGCCTCGCCTCAGGGTTGTTCGCCGTGGCGGCGCTCGCCCTGCTGCCGCTCGCCTGGGCGCCGGGCGCCTGGGTGTACCTGCCCGTCGCGCTCGCCGGCGCCGCCTACGCGGGCATGCAGTCCCTGCCGATGGCGATGCTTCCCGACGTCATCGCGCACGACGCCCGCACCACCGGCACGGACCGCGCCGGCGCGTTCGGAGGCGTGTGGACGGCGGGCGAGACGACAGGCATGGCGCTCGGCACCACCCTGCTGACGGTGGTGCTCGCCGCGACGGGGTACGTCGAGTCCACGGGCGGGCAGTCGGT
Source organism: Isoptericola sp. NPDC057191 (assembly GCF_042670225.1). Taxonomy (NCBI): domain Bacteria; kingdom Bacillati; phylum Actinomycetota; class Actinomycetes; order Micrococcales; family Promicromonosporaceae; genus Isoptericola; species Isoptericola sp. NPDC057191. The sequence goes on from NZ_JBHUWC010000215.1 coordinate 3,555, forward strand.
GACGCAGCCCGCCGCCGCGGTGCTCGGCATCGTCGCCGCGTTCAGCGTGCTGCCCGCGGCGCTCGCCGCCGTCAGCCTGCTGCCGCTCGGCCGCTACCCGCTGCGCCGCCGCGACGTCGACCACCCCGCAGTCCCCGGCCCGACCCGGGCCGACCACCCCCAGGAGACCTCGTGACCCACCCCGCCGCGCCCGCCGACCTCGACCTCGAGCAGTCCCCGGAGTCGGTGCTCGCCGCCCTCGCCACGCTGCGGCACCGCGACGCGCCGACCCACGGGGGTCGCGTGCTCAGCTACGTCTACGACCCGGGCGTGCCCGAGCTCGACGAGCTCGCCGCCGGCGCCGTGCGCGCCATGCAGCCCGTGAACGGGTTGGACCCGACGACGTTCGGCTCCGTGGCAGCCCTCGAACGGGACGTGGTCGCGTTCGCGCGCGACCTGCTCGGCGGCGATGCCGACACCGTCGGCACGGTGACCAGCGGCGGCACGGAGAGCTGCCTGCTCGCCGTCCAGTCGGCGCGCGACACGTGGCTCGCAGCCCGCGGGCTGCGGCCGGGCGAGGCCCGCCCGCGCCTCGTCGCGCCGGTCACCGTGCACGCAGCGTTCCAGAAGGCGGCCCACCTGTACGGGCTGGAGCTCGACCTCGTGCCCGTCGTCGCGCACGGCCCGGCGGCCGGCGCGGTGGACGCCGCCACGCTCGGGGCCCGCATGACCGACGGGGCCGGGGGCGCGGACGGCGTCGCGCTGGTCGTCGTGTCCGCACCGTCCTACCCGCACGCGGCCGCCGACCCGGTGGCCGACGTCGCGGCGCTCGCCGCCGCAGCGGGCGTGCCGGTGCACGTGGACGCCTGCATCGGTGGGTTCGCCCTCCCGTTCTGGCCCGGTCTGCCCGCGTGGGACCTGCGCGTGCCTGGCGTGACCAGCCTCAGCGCGGACCTGCACAAGTACGCGTTCGCCCCCAAGGGCGCCTCCGTGCTGCTGCACCGCGACCGGGACCGGCAGCGCGCGCAGTACTTCGCGACGACGCGCTGGCCCGGCTACCCCGTGGTCAACCCCACCCTGCTCGGGTCGCGCTCGGGCGGCCCGCTCGCCGCCGCGTGGGCGATCCTGCAGGCCCTCGGCACGGACGGGCTCGCGACGCTCGCCGGGCGGGCCCGCCGCGCCACGCTCGCCCTGCGCGAGGCGGTCGACGGCGTCGAGGGGCTGCGGGTGGTCGGGTCCCCCGTCGGTCCGTTGTTCGCGGTCGCCACCGACGACGCAGCACCCGCGGACCGCCGTGTCGACCCGCACCTGTGGGCGGACGCCGTCGCCGCGCGGGGCTGGACGCTCCAGGCACAGCCCGGCCTGGACCAGCCTGACGGCACGCGGCTGCCGCACACCACCCACCTCACCGTCACGCCCGTCACCGAGGGCGTGCTGGGCGACCTGGTGCCCGTGCTGCGCGAGGCCGCGGACGACGTGCGTGGCACGCCCCGGCCCGACGCCGGCGCGCTGCTGGGCGCGCTGCCCGCCGAGCTCCTGCCCACGGGCCCGGGCGGCCCCGCGCTCGACTCCGCCACCGCCGCCGCGCTGCTCGACGCCGTCGGGCTGGGCTCCGTGGGTGGCGGGGACGCGACGCCCGGGGTCGGGCCGATGGCGCCGCTGCTCGCGCTCGTCGAGGCCCTTCCGGCTCCGCTCGTGGAGCGGCTGCTGGTCGAGCTGCTCGCCCGCCTGGTGGAGCCCCGGGGGGCGTGAGACCCGGCCGCACCGCACCCGGCCGCGGTCGTACCCTGCGACCATGACGCACGACCTGTCCGGCCCGCTGTCCCCCGCCACGCTCGCCGTCACCGCCGGCCGTCCGCCGCGCACGCAGGGCGGGCCGGTGAACCCGCCTGTGGTCCTCAGCTCCACGTACGTCAACCAGGGCGTCTCCGCCCCGGGAGAGCTGCTGTACACCCGGATGGACACCGAGACGTGGCACCCGTTCGAGGAGGCCCTGGCGGCGCTGGAGGGCGCGTCGCACGGCGTCGTCTTCGGCTCCGGGATGGCGGCCGTGATCGCTGCGGTCGGGCACGTGCCCCACGGGGGCGCCGTCGTCGTGCCGCGGCACGCCTACCAGGCGTCGCTCGGCTACCTCGACGACCTGGCGGCACGCCACGGCGTCGACGTGCGGCGCGTCGACGTCGCGGACACGGACCAGGTCGTGGCGGCCCTCGACGGCGCCGACGTCCTGCTGGCCGAGTCGCCGACGAACCCGATGCTCGAGGTCGCCGACCTGCCCGCGATCCTGAGCGCCGCACGCGAGCGTGGCGTGCGCTCCGTCGTCGACAACACGTTCGCGACGCCGCTCGGTCAGCGTCCGCTCGACCTCGGCGCGGACGTCGTCGTGCACTCGGTGACCAAGTACCTCGCCGGGCACTCCGACGTCGTCCTCGGCGCGGCCGTGACGCGCGACGACGAGCTGGCCGCCGGGCTGCGGGCGTACCGGACGATGCACGGCGCGATCCCGGGGCCGATGGAGGTGTGGCTCGCGCTGCGCGGGCTGCGCACCCTGCACCTGCGCGTGGAGCGCGCCAACGCCAGCGCGGCCGAGCTGGCCCGCCGTCTGGCCGACCACCCGGGTGTCGCGGAGGTGCGGCACCCGTCCCTGCCCGACGACCCCGGCCACGAGCGCGCCGCGGGGCTGATGAACGGCTTCGGCGCGGTGCTCGGCCTGCGCCCGCGCGGCGGGGCCGCCGCGGCCGACGCCGTCGTCGCCGCGGTACGGCTGTGGGTCCCGGCGACGTCGCTGGGCGGCGTCGAGTCGTCGCTGGAGCGGCGCCGCCGGTTCGCGACCGAGTCGAGCACCGTCCCCGAGGACCTGCTGCGGCTCTCCGTCGGCATCGAGGACGTCGAGGACCTCTGGGCCGACCTGGACCAGGCGCTGCGC
>NZ_JBHUWC010000216.1:0-6311 GCF_042670225.1 Isoptericola sp. NPDC057191
GATACGTCCCCCCGACGAACGCCTCGACCGGCTCTCCCATGCACGCCTGCCCAGGTCGTGGTCGCCCCGCCAGCGTGCTCGTGGGGAACGGGCAGCGAGAAGACGTGTCCTGTCGGTGGGGGTCGGCAGGATGGGCGGGTGGACTCCCTCTCGCTCGCGCAGGCTCGTCGCGTCGCCCTCGGGGCCCAGGGGCTGCACCGGCCGCGACCGGACCCGGCGACCGGTCCCGACGGCGTCGGCGGCGTGACGATGCGCCGGGCGATGGCGACCGTGGACCGGCTCAACCTGCTCCAGATCGACTCGGTGAACGTCCTGGCGCGGGCACACCTGGTGCCGCTGTACTCACGGCTCGGGCCGTACGACGTGGGGCTGCTCGACCGGGCCGCGGGCAAGGCGCCCCGCCGGCTCGTCGAGACCTGGGCGCACGTCGCGTCCTACGTGCCCGCCGAGACGTACCCGCTGCTCGAGTGGCGTCGGCGCAACTACCTCGACGAGGCGTGGGGGACGATCGCCGGTGCGCCGCTGGCGCACGCCGCGGAGCTCGACCTCGTGCGGCGGATGGTCGCCGAGCGTGGCCCCGTGACGGCGCGCGAGATCCACGACGAGCTCGTCGCGACCGGGCGGTCCGGTCCGCGCTCGCGCGAGGAGTGGGGCTGGAACTGGACGATGGCCAAGCGCTGCCTCGAGTTCCTGTTCTTCACCGGCGAGGTCATGTCCGCCCGGCGGAACACGGCGTTCGAGCGCTGCTACGACCTCCCCGAGCGGGTGCTGCCCGCCGCGGTGCGCGCGGCGACTCCCGTCCCGGACGACGAGGCGGTGCGCCGGCTGCTCGAGCTCGGCGCACGGGCGCACGGCGTCGGCACCCTCCGTTGCTTCGCCGACTACTTCCGTCTGCGCGGGCCCGCCGTGCGCCGCGCGCACGCGGAGCTCGTCGAGGAGGGCGTCCTGGAGCCCGTCGAGGTGCGCGGCTGGGGCGAGCGCACCTTCCGGCACCGCGACGCGCGGCTGCCACGCCGTGCCGAGGCCCGCACGCTGCTCAGCCCGTTCGACCCGCTGGTGTGGGAGCGGCGCCGGCTCGAGGCGCTCTTCGACGTGTACTACCGGATCGAGATCTACGTGCCCGCGCCGAAGCGGGTGCTCGGTTACTACGTGCTGCCGTTCCTCGAAGGGGACGCGATCACCGCGTTCGTCGACCTCAAGGCCGACCGGCAGGCCGGGGTGCTGCGGGTGCAGTCCGCGCACCCCACCGCCCACGCCGGGCCCGGCACCGCCGCCGCCCTCGGTGCCGAGCTGGCCGTCCTCGCGGGGTGGCTCGGTCTGGAGACCACCGGGGTGACGCCCGCCGGGGAGCTCGCGCCCGCGCTCGCGGACGTGGTGCGCGCGGCCTGACCCGCGCCACGTCGGCGGCGCTGGTAGGACGCTCGTAGGATCGGCGCACCACGACGTCGCGGCGCCGGCGTCGGGCTCGGATCGGGACCACGTCAGGAGCGCTGATGGCCACGGCCGTGCTGTACCTCGCCGCCGCGCTCGTGGGCGGGCTGGCGGCGACCCTGCTGCGCCTCCCGCCGCTGGTGGGGTTTCTCGCCGCCGGGTTCGCGCTGGGGGCCACCGGTGCACCCGAGCTCCCCGGGCTGGAGACGGTCGCGGAGCTCGGGGTGGCGCTGCTGCTGTTCGCCATCGGGCTGAAGCTCGACGTCCGGTCCCTGCTGCGCCCCGAGATCTGGCTCACCACCCTCGTGCACCTGGTCCTGACCGTCGCGGTGGCCGTCGGCTTCCTCGGTCTGCTCGCCGTGGTCGGCATCCGGCTGCTCGCCGACGAGTCGTTCGGCTCGCTCGCCCTGGTGGGCCTCGCGCTGTCGTTCTCCTCGACGGTGTTCGTGGTCAAGGTGCTGGAGGACCGCTCGGACGCGACCGCGCTCTACGGACGCATCGCCGTCGGCGTGCTCGTGGTGCAGGACGTCGTCGCCGTCGTCTTCCTCGCCGTGTCCACCGGCGAGCCGCCGAGCCCGTGGGCCTTCGCCCTGCTCGCCCTCGTGCCGGGCGCGTGGGTGCTGCGCCGGGTGTGGGACCGAGCCGGCCACGGCGAGCTCCAGGCGTTGTTCGGCGCGTTCGTCGCCCTCGTGCCCGGCTTCTGGCTCTTCGAGCTGGCCGGTCTGTCGGGGGACCTGGGCGCGCTCGTGATGGGCGCGCTGCTCGCGGGGCACCCGCAGGCGACCGAGCTGTCCCGCTCGTTGTTGACGGTGAAGGACCTGGCGCTCGTCGCCTTCTTCCTGCAGATCGGGCTGCACGGCATGCCCGCGCCGGTCGACGTGGCGATCGCGCTCCTGCTGCTGCTCATGCTGCCCCTCCAGGTGGCCGTGTACGCCCTCCTCCTGTGGCTGATGCGCCTGCGACGGCGCACGTCGTTCCTCGCCGGGCTCGCGCTGGGCAACTTCTCCGAGTTCGGCATCATCGTCGTGGCGTTCGGCGCGACGTCCGGCCTGCTCGACGAGGAGTGGACGGTGATCGTCTCGCTCGCGGTCGCCGCCAGCTTCGTCGTCTCCGCGATCGTCAACCGGCGGGGCGTCGAGCTGGCCACCCGGCTCACCACCCTCCTGCCGCGCCGTGCCGCGGACAAGCTGCACCCGGACGACCGGCCGGTCGACATCGGCCGGGCCGACGCCGTGGTGCTCGGCCTCGGCCGTGTGGGCTCGGCCACGTACCGCCGGCTGCGCGACGTCCACGGCCTGTCCGTCATGGGGGTGGAGCACGACCGGACGCGGGTGGCCGCGCTGCTGGACGAGGGGATCGCCGTCGTGCCCGCCGACGCCACGGACACCGAGTTCTGGGCGCGGGTCAAGAGTGCCGGCCGGGTGCGCCTCGCCGTGCTCGCCATGCCCTTCCACAAGGCGAACCTCATCGCGCTCGCGAGGCTGCGGGCCGCGGGGTTCGACGGCCGGGTGGCGGCGATCGCGCGGTACGACGCGGACGCCGTCGAGCTGCGCCGGCACGGGGCCGACGCGGTCTTCCACCTGTACGGGGCTGCGGGTGCGGAGCTGGCCGACCGTGCGGCCGCCGACCTCGCTCCCGGGTCGGACGCCGAGCGCGAGACGCTGTGAGCGGGCGAACGGCCCCGTCTCCCCGGCGCGCCGGGGCCAGACGCCCGCTCACAGCGTCTCGGAGGAGGCGGGTCGCCGTTCGTCCGTCGCGAACCCGCACCGCTATCTCAGGTGATCGGCCTAGGATGGCTCCGGTGTGACCCAGGTGACGGCGCGGACGAGCGATCCTCTGCCACCCGTCGTCCGTCGGTCGCGCCGCACGGTCCCGGACAACCCCGGGGCGCCACCGACCCTGGAGTACTGCGTGCCTGCGATCCTCGAGAAGGTCCTGCGTTTTGGCGAGGGCCGAATTCTCAAGAAGCTCACCAGCCTGGCCGAGCAGGTCAACCGGCTCGAGCCCAGCTTCGAGGAGCTGAGCGACGCCGAGCTGCACGAGGAGACCGACCGGTTCAAGGAGCGGCTCGCGCACGGGGCGAGCCTCGACGAGCTGCTCCCGGAGGCGTTCGCCGCCGTCCGCGAGGCCGCACGCCGGACCCTGGGGCAGCGGCACTTCGACGTGCAGCTCATGGGCGGCGCCGCCCTGCACCTCGGCAACATCGCCGAGATGAAGACCGGTGAGGGCAAGACGCTGGTCGCGACGACGGCCGCCTACCTCAACGCGCTCGAGGGCAAGGGCGTGCACGTCATCACGACCAACGACTTCCTCGCGAAGTACCAGGGCGACCTCATGGGTCGCGTCTACCGCTTCCTCGGCATGACCACGGGCGTCATCATCTCCGGCCAGTCGCCCGAGGAGCGCCGCCGGCAGTACGCGGCCGACATCACCTACGGGACGAACAACGAGTTCGGCTTCGACTACCTGCGCGACAACATGGCGTGGTCGCCGGACGACCTGGTCCAGCGCGGGCACCACTTCGCCATCGTCGACGAGGTGGACTCGATCCTCATCGACGAGGCCCGCACGCCGCTCATCATCTCGGGCCCCGCCTCGGGCGACGCCAACCGGTGGTACACCGAGTTCGCGAAGGTCGTCCGCCGCCTGACGGTCGACGTCGACTACGAGGTCGACGAGAAGAAGAAGACGGTCGGCGTGCTCGAGCCCGGCATCGAGAAGATCGAGGACTACCTCGGGATCGACAACCTCTACGAGTCGCTCAACACGCCGCTGATCGGATTCCTCAACAACGCCATCAAGGCGAAGGAGCTGTTCAAGCGCGACAAGGACTACGTCGTGCTGAACGGCGAGGTCATGATCGTCGACGAGCACACCGGCCGTATCCTCGCCGGCCGCCGCTACAACGAGGGCATGCACCAGGCCATCGAGGCCAAGGAGGGCGTGCAGATCAAGGCGGAGAACCAGACGCTCGCCACGATCACGCTGCAGAACTACTTCCGGCTCTACGCCAAGCTCTCCGGGATGACCGGTACGGCCGAGACCGAGGCCGCCGAGTTCCAGGGCACGTACAAGCTCGGCGTCGTGCCCATCCCGACCAACCGGCCGATGGTGCGCATGGACCAGGCCGACCTCGTCTACAAGAACGAGGAGGGCAAGTTCAACGCCGTCGTCGAGGACATCGTCGAGCGGCACGCCAAGGGCCAGCCGGTGCTGGTCGGCACCACGAGCGTCGAGAAGTCGGAGCTGCTCTCGGGCCTGCTCAAGCGGGCCGGCGTCCCGCACAGCGTGCTGAACGCGAAGGAGCACGAGCGCGAGGCGTCCGTCGTCGCGCAGGCGGGCCGCAAGGGCGCCGTCACCGTCGCGACCAACATGGCCGGCCGCGGTACCGACATCATGCTCGGCGGCAACGCCGAGTTCCTGGCCGTCACCGAGATGGCCGAGCGCGGGCTCGACGCCGCCGAGGACCCGGAGGCGTACGAGGCCGCCTGGCCCGACGTCCTCGAGAAGGCCAAGGAGGCCGTGAGTACGGAGCACGAGGAGGTCACCGACCTCGGCGGCCTGTACGTGCTCGGCACGGAGCGCCACGAGTCGCGCCGCATCGACAACCAGCTGCGTGGTCGTTCCGGGCGTCAGGGTGACCCGGGCGAGTCCCGGTTCTACCTGTCGATGCAGGACGACCTGATGCGCCTGTTCAACTCGGGTCTCGCGTCGTCCATGATGGACCGCGCCGGGTTCCCCGACGACATGCCGCTCGAGTCGAAGATGGTGACCCGCGGCATCCAGAGCGCCCAGTCGCAGGTCGAGGCCCGCAACTTCGAGATCCGCAAGAACGTGCTCAAGTACGACGACGTGCTGTCCCGGCAGCGTTCCGTCATCTACGCCGAGCGCAAGCGGGTCCTGGAGGGCGAGGACCTCGAGGACCAGGTGCAGCACTTCCTCACGGACGTCGTGACGGCGTACGTCGAGGGGGCCACCTCCGAGGGGAACCCGGAGGCGTGGGACCTGGACGCGCTGTGGACCGCGCTGAAGTCGGTCTACCCGGTCACGATCACGCCTGAGGACGTGGTCGAGGAGGCCGGCGGCGTCGGCCGGCTCACGCACGAGCTGATCCTCGAGGAGCTGCTCTCGGACGCCCGCGTGGCGTACGAGGCGCGCGAGGAGTCCCTCGGCGAGGCCGCGATGCGCCAGCTCGAGCGGCGCGTGGTGCTCTCCGTCCTGGACCGCAAGTGGCGCGAGCACCTGTACGAGATGGACTACCTCAAGGAGGGCATCGGGCTGCGCGCGATGGCGCAGCGCGACCCGCTGGTCGAGTACCAGCGGGAGGGCTTCCTGCTCTTCCAGGCCATGACCGAGGCCATCAAGGAGGAGTCCGTCGGGTTCTTGTTCAACCTCGAGGTGCAGGTGCAGCAGCCCGGCGCGCAGGGTGGGCCCGTGATCTCTGCCGCGAGCGCGGCGGCGGCCGCGCAGTCCGGCGCCGGTCAGCTGGTCGGTGCCGGCGCCGCCGAGGCGTCCCCCGTGGTGGAGGCGGCGCCGGTCGCCGAGCCCGAGGCGCCTGCGGAGCCCGAGGCGGCCCCGGAGCCTGCGGCCGAGGCCGAGCCGGTGCTCGTGGCCAAGGGTCTCGAGGCACCCGCCCCGCAGCGGCTGTCCTACTCCGCGCCCAGCGAGGACGGCTCGACCACGACGACGGGTGGCGCCACGCGCCGGTCGCGCCGCGAGCTGCACGGCGAGGCGACCGCGGCCACCGGCGACGGCCGGACGTTCCCGGGCACCCCCCGCAACGCCCAGTGCCCCTGCGGCTCGGGCAAGAAGTACAAGGTGTGCCACGGCATCAACGAGTGAGCCGCTCGACCTGAGACGCCGGAGCCCCGGCCCGCACC
>NZ_JBHUWC010000217.1:0-6263 GCF_042670225.1 Isoptericola sp. NPDC057191
GGTCCCGGAGGGCTGAGCCGCCGGGACCCGGACGAGAGGCCGCCGGCTCAGCGGGCGGCGAACCCTTCGTCGGGACCTTCGTCGGGACCTTCGTCAGCGCCGTCGTCCGACGTCGGGGTGCTGCCCGGCTCGACGTCGGCGGACGCGCCGCCGCTCTCCGCGGCGCCGAAGATCTGCGCGAGGGCGGCGTCGACGTCCGACTGCTCGTCGGCCTGCGCGGCGCGCCGGGCGAAGTACCCCGCGGGGTCGTCGAGGTCCGCGGTCCCCGGCAGCAGGTCGGGGTGGTCCCAGACGGCGTCGCGCGCCTCCGGCCCGCCCTCCGCCATGACGTGCGCGAACAGGGCCGTCGCGTCGCGCGAGCGACGCGGCCGCAGCTCGAGGCCCACGAGGGTGGCGAAGGTGTGCTCCGCGGGCCCGCCCGCCGCGCGGCGGCGGCGGATCATCTCGCGCAGGGGGTAGGTGTGCGGCAGGTGGGGGAGCGCGGCGGACGCGGCGACCTCCGTCACCCACCCCTCGACGAGCGCGAGGGCGGTCTCGAGGCGCAGCAGCGTGGCCTCCTGCTCCGGCGTGTGCTGCAGCCCGAAGACGCCGCCCGTGAGCGCGCCGCGCAGGGCCTCCGGGTCGCTGGGGTCGATGTCGCGGACCTGCTGCTCGAGCACGTCCAGGTCGATCGTGATGCCGCGCGCGTACTGCTCCACCAGTCCGTGGAGGTGGGCCGCGAGCCACGGGACGTGCGTGAACAGCCGCGCGTGCGCGGCCTCGCGCAGCGCGAGGAAGTGGCGCACCTCCTCCAGCGGCGCGTCGAGGCCGTCGGCGAACGCCGCGACGTTGGTGGGCAGCAGCACCGTCGCCGGCTCGGAGAGCAGCGGGACGCCGACGTCGGTGGACCCGAACACCTCCCGCGAGAGGGTGCCGGCGGCCTGGCCGACCTGCATGCCGAAGACGGCGGAGCCGAGGCGGCGCATCATCTGGGCGGGGTCGAGGCCGCCGCCCAGCGCGCCCGCGGGCAGCCCGCCGAGGCCGGGCATGCCCAGCGCGTCGCCGTCGTCGAACCCGCCCGGCAGCTGGTCGCGCAGCACGGTCGCCAGCGCCTCGGCGACGGACGTCGCGACCGGCGCGACCAGGCGGTGCCACGCCGGCAGGGTGGCCTCCACCCACTCCGAGCGGCTCCAGGCATGGGTGCGGCCGCCGGCGGGCGGCAGGTCGGTCACCGCGTCGAGCCACAGCTCGGCCACCGCGAGGGCGTCGGTCGCGGCCTTGGCCTGGCCACCCGTGAGCGACGGGTCGCCCTCCGCGACCGCCACCTGACGGGCGACGTCGTGCGCCACGTCGGTGTTCACGGGACCGTCGCCGGACGCCGACAGCAGGCGCTGCACCTGCGCGAGGACGTGCTGCATGGTCGCCGGGTCAGGGGTGCCCGCCCCGGGCATCCCGGCCAGCGCCGCCGGGTCGATGCCCTGCGCGCGCATCTGCTCCAGCACCTCGTCGGTGCGTTCGCCGAAGAACCCCTCCAGCATCGAGCGCAGCATGCGCTCGCGCTCCTCGGCACCCTCGGGGTCGTCGGGAAGGTTGCTCATGAGGGCTCCTCGCCTGGCTGCGAAACGGCTAGGGAATGGTTGCGGGCGGTTCCGGTCGGACGGCGGCCGTGCCGACCGGATCACCGTAACCACCGACGACGTCCGACCGGGCCGTGAGGTTCCGGAGGTTCGCTCTGGGCGCAGATCCCCCGGAGACCCCTGACGGCCGAGGTCCGCGGGCCGCGGACCTGGCGCGGGGTCCAGGAACGTCGGCGATGATGTGGCGGTGACCTTCGACCGCGACATCATCGCGTCCGACGACCCCTCGGCGTCCGCGGACGGCGTCGTCCCCGCACCGCGCGCGTCGCGGCGCAGCGTGACCCTGGGCGTGTCCCTGCTCGTGACGGCGCTGCTCGCCGCGGTGCTCCTCGTGCTCCCGGCGCCGTACGCGATCCGGGCCCCCGGCCCGACCGAGGACACGCTCGGGCTCCAGGGGGCGGACGTGGCCGGGTCGGGCGCGACGTCGAGCGGCGGGAAGAGCGCGACGGCGCAGCCGGTGGTGGAGATCGAGGGAGCCAAGACCTACGACGTGACCGGCGAGCTGCGGCTCACCACCGTGAGCGTCTATGGCGGGCCGGGCGGCGACGTCCTGCTCGGTGACGTCCTGTGGGGCTGGGGCTCGGGCGAGCGGTCGGTGCAGCCGGTCGAGTCGATCTTCCCGGAGCAGACCACGCAGGAGCAGCAGCAGCAGGTCGGGCAGGCGCAGATGGCCGGGTCGGAGTCCTCCGCCACCGTGGCTGCGCTGACGGAGCTGGGGTACGAGGTGCCCGCCACGCTGACGGTCGCGGGCGTGGCGCCCGGGTCCGGGGCCGACGGGGTGGTGCGGGCCGGCGACGTCATCCGCAGTCTCGACGGGCACGACATCACCACCCACCAGGACCTGCTCGCCGACCTCGACGACGTCACCCCGGGCGACGACGTCGTGCTCGGCGTCGACCGCGACGGCAAGCCGAAGGACCTCACGGTCACGACGGCGGAGGGCGACGGGCGCGCGGCGCTGGGCGTGTACCTCGACCCGTCCTACGACTACCCCGTGGACGTGACGATCCGGCCGGGGGACATCGGCGGCCCGAGCGCCGGCACGATGTTCGCGCTGGCGATCATCACCAAGCTCACGCCCGAGGACGAGCTGCACGGCGCGCACGTCGCCGGGACGGGGACGATGAGCGTGGACGGCGAGGTCGGCCCGATCGGCGGCATCCAGCAGAAGCTCTTCGGCGCCCGTGACGCCGGCGCGGACTGGTTCCTCGCCCCGGCGCGCAACTGCGACGAGGTCGTCGGGCACGTCCCGGACGGGCTGCGCGTCGTGAAGATGTCCACCCTCGACGACGCCCGCGCGGCCATCGAGGACATCGGCGCCGGGAAGGGTGCGGACCTGCCCACGTGCTCGTGACCGGCGCGTGAAGGTGCTGTCGCCCACGGGGGGACGAAGCGTGGGAACCTGAGGGATGACAGGGACGTTCACACCCAGAACGTCCGTCCGTCCCGAGCACGAGTGAGGTGCCCGCACCGTGTCCTTCGCTGCCCCGCCCCGTCGACGTCCCGGCCCCCCGGCCAAACGCCGACGCAGCCCCCTCGCGATCACGCTCGTGGTGGTCGCCGCGGTCGTCATCGCGCTGCTGCTCCTCGCCCAGTTCTGGACCGAGGTCATGTGGTTCGACGCCCTCGGCTTCGGCAACGTGATCTGGACGGAGTGGATCACGCGCGGGATCCTGTTCGTCCTCGGGTTCCTGGTGATGGGCGGCGCGGTCTTCTCCTCGTTCGCCGTCGCCTACCGGGTCCGTCCCGTGTACGCGCCGTCGACCCCTGAGCAGGCGACGCTCGACCAGTACCGGGAGGCGATCGAGCCCCTGCGCCGGGTCGTCACGATCGCGGGGCCGGTGGTCGTCGGGTTCTTCGCCGGCGTGGCCGCGTCCGCGCAGTGGCGCAGCGTCCTCCTCGCGATCCACCCGGCGTCGTTCGGCAAGACCGACCCGCAGTTCGGTCTCGACCTCGGGTTCTTCGTCTTCAGCCTTCCCGCGCTGCGGTTCGTCGTGAGCTTCTTCATGGCGGTCGTCATCATCGCGGGCATCGCGGCGCTGGTGACCCACTACCTGTACGGCGGCCTGCGGCTGGGCCCCGTGCCCGCCGGGACGCCGCGCACCACGCGGGCGTCCCGCGTGCACCTCGCCGTCCTCGGCGCGGTCCTCATGATCGTCATCGCCGCGAACTACTGGCTCGACCGGTACTCGCTCCTCACGGCGACCAACGGCAGCACCACCAACGCGCGGTACAACGGGGCGTCCTACTCCGACGTGCACGCCGTCATCCCCTCCAAGGAGATCCTCACGGGCGTCGCGGTGCTCGTCGCGCTGCTGTTCGTGGCGGCGGCGGTGCGCGGCACGTGGCGGCTGCCGGCGATCGGCGTCGGCCTCATGGTCGTGTCGGCCATCGCGATCGGCGGGATCTACCCGGCCGTCGTGCAGCGCTTCCAGGTGAACCCGAACGCCCAGGAGCTCGAGGCCGACTACATCCAGCGCAACATCGACGCCACGCACGACGCGTACGGCCTCGACAGCATCGACACGCAGCCGTACGACGCGACGACCGAGGCGGAGGCCGGCGCGCTGCGGGCGGACGCCGAGACCACGGCGTCCGTGCGGCTCCTCGACCCGCAGATCGTCAGCCCGTCGTTCCGGCAGCTGCAGCAGAACAAGCAGTACTACAACTTCGCGGACACCCTCGCGGTGGACCGGTACGACATCGACGGCAAGTCCCGCGACACCGTGATCGCCGTGCGCGAGCTGAACCTGGGTGGCCTCGGCGACGGTCAGCGCAACTGGGTCAACGACCACACGGTGTTCACGCACGGGTACGGGGTCGTCGCGGCGTACGGCAACCAGCCCGGCCCGGACGGCCAGCCGGCGTTCTACGAGGGCGGCATCCCCACGCAGGGGGCGCTGACCGACAAGGGCTACGAGCCGCGCATCTACTTCAGCCCCTCCACCACCGAGTACTCGGTCGTGGGCGCGCCGGAGGACACCAAGCCCTGGGAGCTGGACTACCAGGCGGACGACGAGCAGGGCGGCCAGCAGGTCAACACCACCTTCCCGACGCAGGACGTGAAGGCTGGCCCGTCCATCGGCTCGTTCGGCAGCAAGCTGCTCTACGCGCTGAAGTTCGGGTCGCAGGAGATCCTGTTCTCCGACCGCGTGACGGACCAGTCGCAGATCCTCTACGACCGGGACCCGATGACGCGCGTGCAGAAGGTCGCCCCGTGGCTGACCCTCGACCAGGGGATGTACCCGGCCGTCGTCGACGGGCGCGTCAAGTGGATCATCGACGCGTACACCACGTCGGACGCGTACCCGTACTCGACCAGCAAGCCGATGCAGGAGGCGACCGCGGACTCCCTGACGCTCGCCGCGCAGGGCGTGCCGGTGGAGATGCCGCCGGAGGTCAACTACATCCGCAACTCGGTGAAGGCCACGGTCGACGCCTACGACGGGTCCGTGACGCTGTACGCCTGGGACACCCAGGACCCGGTCCTCAAGGCGTGGTCCGACGTGTTCCCGACCTCGGTCAAGCCGCTGTCGGAGATCTCGGGCGACCTGATGAGCCACATCCGCTACCCGGAGGACATGTTCAAGGTCCAGCGGACGCTCCTGACGCAGTACCACGTGAACGACGCCGGCCAGTTCTTCTCCGGCCAGGACTTCTGGGCCAACCCGGAGGACCCGGTCGCGAGCGGCAAGGCGCCCGCGGCGAAGCAGCCGCCGTACTACCTGTCCCTGCAGATGCCGGGCCAGAAGGACTCGGCGTTCTCACTGACAAGCACGTTCATCCCCGGCGGTAACACCGACCGCGAGATCCTCACGGGGTATCTCGCGGCCGACGGGGACGCGGGGAGCACCGCGGGCAAGGTGGCGGACGGGTACGGCGAGCTGCGGCTGCTGGAGCTGCCACGCGACTCGACGGTGCCGGGCCCGGGTCAGGTGCAGAACAACTTCGACTCGAACCCGACGATCTCCGAGCAGCTCAACATCCTGGAGCGCGGCTCGTCGAACGTCGTCCGCGGCAACCAGCTGACGCTGCCCGTTGGCGGTGGCCTGCTGTACGTGCAGCCCGTGTACATCCAGTCGGCCGGCGGCACGCAGTTCCCGCTGCTGCGCCGGGTGCTCGTCGCATTCGGTGACCAGACCGGGTACGCGGAGACCCTGGACGAGGCGCTCGACCAGGTGTTCGGCGGCGACTCCGGCGCCAACGCCGGTGACGCCGCGGGCGAGGCGGAGACCGAGGTGCCGACGGCACCGGTCGAGGGTGGCGACGGCTCGACCGAGCCGTCGGCGGAGCCCACCACCGAGCCCACCACGGAGCCGACGACCGAGCCGACGACCGAGCCGAGCGGCGCTGCGACGCCGACCGGCGACCCGCAGACGCGCCTCAACTCCGCCCTGCAGGAGGCGAACGACGCCCTCGCCGACAGCGACCAGGCGCTGAAGGACGGCGACTTCACCGCGTACGGCAAGGCGCAGGACCGCCTGCAGAAGGCGATCGAGGAGGCCGTCGCGGCGGAGAACGAGATCGAGTCCGCCGGCTGATCGTCGGGGGAGCGCGGCGCGGGGGGGGGGCGGGGGCGGGGCGCCGGGCGGGGGGCGGCCGGCGCGGCGGGACGGGGCCGCGTAACGATCGGCGGCGCGGTCGGGA
>NZ_JBHUWC010000218.1:0-6237 GCF_042670225.1 Isoptericola sp. NPDC057191
AGGTAGTGACTACCTCGCGAAGACCCGGACTACCTCGGCCTCTCGCGGACTACCTCGCGAGGGGTGGTGCTACCTCGCGAGGGAAGCGTCGTCAGGCCTGCTTGATGGCCGAGACGTCGAGGGCGATCTTGACCTTGTCGCCCACGAGCACGCCGCCGGTCTCGAGCGCGGCGTTCCACGTGAGGCCGTACTCCTTGCGGGAGATCTCGATCTGCGACTCGAACCCGGCGCGCGCGTTGCCGAACGGGTCGGTGGCGGTGCCGGTGAACTCGGTCGGGAGCTCGACGGAGTTGGTGACGCCGTTGATGGTGAGGTCGCCGGCGATCGTGTAGTCGTCGCCGTCCGTGGAGATCGACTTCGAGACGAAGCTCCAGACCGGCTTCTCCTCGGCGTGCCAGAAGTCGGCGCTGCGCAGGTGGTTGTCGCGGTTCTCGTCGTTGGTGTTGACGGACGCGGAGTCCAGCTCGGCCGACACGGCGGACGACTCGAGCTCGTCGCCCACGGTGATCGCACCGCCCGTGATCGCGATGGTGCCGCGGACCTTGGCGATCCCGGCGTGGCGCACGGAGAAGGACGCGGTCGAGTGGGCGGGGTCGATGGCGTAGGTGCCGGAGTTCAGGCCTGCGGGCAGCGCGGTCATGGTGTCTCCCTCGGGTAGGTCGTGCGGTCGATGTCTAGGTAGTTGAGCACTCAACTACCGTCACGGGGAGAAGAACACGCCGGTCTCGTAACCTATTCCCGTGGGCGGGACTACCGAGGCGCGACAGCGCGACGACGCAGACGTGCGCTGGCTCGACGAGGGCCAGCAGTGGGCGTGGCGGCGCTTCCTGGAAGGGACGTCCCGCTTCTTCGAGGCGCTCGGCACCGCCCACGACGAGGGGCTGCCGGTGACGCTGGGCGAGTACCACCTGCTGGTGCAGCTCTCCGAGGCCCCCGGGCGCACCCTGCGGATGTCGGCGCTCGCGGACTTCCTGGCGCTGTCCCGCAGCCGGCTCACGCACACCGTGGACCGCATGGAGCAGCGCGGTCTCGTGGTCCGGACCCCGGCGCCCGACGACCGGCGCGGCGTGAACTGCGTCATGACCGACGCCGGGTACGCGGCCCTCGTCGCGTCCGCGCCGGGGCACGTCACCGCCGTGCGGCGGCTGCTCGTCGACACGCTGACCGACGAGGAGCTCGACACCCTCGGCCGGGCGATGGCGAAGGTCGTGGAGGCCACGAGGAGGCCCGAGCCGCACGGGGCGTGAGCGCCGTCACGCCTGGCTGAACGGGACCTGGGTACCCCGGAGTTCTGGGACACTGGGAGGCATGGCCACCACCACCGTCCATCTTGTGCGGCACGGCGAGGTCCACAACCCGGACGGGGTCCTCTACGGGCGCATCCCCGGCTACCGGCTGTCCGATCGCGGGCAGGCGATGGCACGCCGTGTGGCGGAGCACCTGTCCGGCACGGGCCACGACGTCGCCGGCGTCGTCGCGTCCCCGCTGCAGCGCGCGCAGGAGACCGCGACCCCGACCGCCGAGGCGTTCGGCCTCACCCTCGCCACCGACGACCGCCTGATCGAGGCCGGCAACCACTTCCAGGGCACGACGATCGGGAGCAACCCGGCGCAGCTCGCGCAACCTCGCTGGTGGCGCTACCTGTGGAACCCGCTGCGCCCGTCGTGGGGCGAGCCGTACGCCGAGCAGGTGGCCCGGATGCGTGCCGCGGTGGACGACGCCCGCCGCGCGTACGCGGGCCACGAGGTCGTCCTCGTCAGCCACCAGCTTCCCGTGTGGGTCACGCGCCGTTCGTTCGAGGCCCGCTCCCTGGCGCACGACCCGCGCCGTCGGGAGTGCTCGCTAGCGTCGATGACGTCGCTGCGGTTCGACGGCGACACCTTCGTCGGCCTGCACTACACCGAGCCCGCCGCAGACCTGCTCGCCGGCGCCGACCCCGTCCCGGGGGCGTGATGCGCACCACGACCTCTCGCGCGCTCCGGCGCGCGGCAGCGGCGACGAGCGCCGTCGTCGCCCTCGGCCTCCTGGCCGCGTGCGGCGCCCAGGACTCCGGCGCGGGCGACGTCGTCGGCCAGGGGTTCGTCTCCGGCGACGGCTCGGTGAAGCAGTGGGACGCGGGCGACCGCGGCGACGTCGTGACCGTCGAGGGCACCACCTTCGAGGGCGACGACGTCAGCACGGCCGACTGGCGCGGCGACGTGGTCGTCGTCAACACCTGGTACGCCGGGTGCGCCCCCTGCCGTGCCGAGGCCCCCGACCTCGTCGACCTCGCCAACGAGCGCGAGGACGACGGCGTGCGCGTCCTCGGCATCAACACGGAGGACGAGGCGGGCGCCGCCACGTCGTTCCAGCGCACCTTCGACGTGCCGTACCCGTCGATCGCGGACCGCACGGGGGAGGTCGTGGCCAGGCTCTCCGGCGTCGTGCCGCTGCAGGCCGTCCCGTCCACCGTCGTGCTCGACGCCGAGGGCCGCGTGGCGGCGCGCGTCATCGGGCAGGCGGAGGCGTCCACCCTCGACGCGATCGTCGACGACGTCCTGGCCGAGGCCGGCTCCGGCGACGGCACCGCGAAGGGCGCCTGATGGGTGACACCTTCGCCTCCACGGCGTTCAGCGGCTCGATGCTGCTGGCGCTGCCCGTGGCTCTGATCGCCGGGCTGGTGTCGTTCGCGTCGCCGTGCGTGCTGCCGCTGGTGCCCGGCTACGTCGGGTACGTCAGCGGGATGGCGGCGGCGACCGCCGGCGGGTCGAAGGGCCGCGCCGGCGTGGCGCAGGACCCGGGCCGACGGCGCGTCGTCCTCGGCGTCGGCCTGTTCGTGCTCGGCTTCACCGCGGTGTTCGTCGCGCTGATGGCCGCCGCGGGCGCGCTCGGCTCGTACCTGGTGCAGTGGGAGACCACGATCATGCGGGTCCTCGGCGTCGTCGTGATCCTCATGGGCCTCGCGTTCCTGGGCGCCGTCCCGTTCCTGCAGCGCGAGCGCCGCATGCACCTCAGCCCGCGTGCGGGCCTCTGGGGGGCGCCCCTCCTCGGGGTGGTCTTCGGCCTCGGCTGGACGCCGTGCATCGGCCCGACGCTCGCCGCCGTGCAGGCGCTGTCGCTGGACCAGGCGTCGGCCGGCCGCGGCATCGTGCTGGGCGTCGCGTACTGCGTCGGGCTGGGCGTGCCGTTCCTGCTGGTCGCGCTCGGGCTGCAGTCCTCGCAGCGCATGCTCGGCTTCCTGCGCCGGCACCGCCTGGGCATCCAGCGCGCCGGCGGCGCCCTGCTGGTGCTGGTCGGCCTGGCGCTGGTCTCCGGCCTCTGGGCCGCGTGGACCAGCCAGCTCCAGGGCTGGATCGGCGGATTCGTGACGGTGGTGTGATGAGCGACAAGACGACCTACCGTCCCGAGGGCATCAACGACGCCTTCACCGAGGGCCGTACGGACGACGCTCCGGCGACCCCGCAGGACGCGGCTCCGAAGCCCGGCGGGTCCCCGGCCCTGCCCTCCCTCGGCTGGCGCGGCACGCTGCGCTGGACGTGGCGCCAGCTCACCAGCATGCGCGTGGCGCTCATGCTGCTCATGCTGCTCGCCGTCGCGGCCGTGCCCGGCTCGATCCTGCCCCAGCGCGGGCAGGACGCCGCCGCCGTGCTCGAGTACCTGGGGGACCACCCGACGCTCGGGGAGTGGCTCGACAAGCTGGGCTTCTTCGAGGTCTACAGCTCGGTCTGGTTCTCGGCGATCTACCTGCTGCTCTTCGTGTCGCTCGTGGGCTGCATCCTGCCGCGCACGATGGCGCACGCCCGCAACCTGCGGAACCGCCCGCCCAGGACGCCGGTGCGGTTCGGCCGGTTCCCCGCCACGGCGGAGGCCGTCACCACGGCCTCACCGGCCGAGGTCACGGACGCGGTCGCCACCCACCTGCGCGGGCCGCTGCGCCGCCTGCCCACCTTCCGGGTCGACGTGGGCGGCGAGGAGCCGCGGCTGGGACGTCCCGCCACGCGCACCGTCGCCGCGGAGCGCGGGTACCTGCGCGAGACCGGCAACCTCCTGTTCCACCTGGCGCTGGTCGGCCTGCTCGTCTCCGTCGCCCTGGGCCAGCTGCTGCACTACCGCGGCCAGGCGATCGTCACGGAGGACCGCGGCTTCGCCAACGCCGTCGTGGACTACGACACGTTCGACAAGGGCGCCTGGTTCCGGCCGTCGTCGCTGTCGCCCTTCTCGATGACGCTCAACTCGTTCGAGTCGAAGTTCGCGTCCGACACCGTGGCGTTCGCCCAGGCGCGCGACTTCACCGCGAACGTGACCGCGACGGAGCCCGACGGGACGTCGCACGACGAGACGATCAAGGTCAACGAGCCGCTCACGGTCGACGGCGCCAAGATCTACCTGCAGGGCAACGGCTTCGCGCCCGAGATCACCGTGAAGGACGGCGCAGGCCAGCTGGCGTTCTCCGGCCGGGTCCCGTTCCTGCCCCAGGACACCATGTACACCTCGCGCGGCGTCGTGAAGGTGCCGGACGTCTCGAAGGGCCAGGAGCAGATCGGGCTCGTCGGGTACTTCCTGCCCACCGCCGTCGTCGACGCGGACGGCTCGGCCCGGTCCGTCTTCCCGCAGCCGCAGAACCCGCTGCTGGTCCTCGAGGTGTACCGCGGCGACCTGGGCCTGGACGACGGCGTGCCGCAGAACGTCTACCGCCTCGACACCGCGAACCTCACCCCGTCGGTGGACGAGGACGGCTCGACCGTCAAGCTCCTGGTGAAGCCCGGGGAGTCCGTCAAGCTGCCCGACGGCCTCGGCACCGTGACGCTGGGCGAGGACGTGCCGCGGTACGTCGCGCTCGACCTGCGCTACGACCCGTCGCTCCTCTGGGTGCTGACCTTCGCCCTGCTGGCCCTCACCGGCCTCGCGGTCTCCCTGTTCACCCCGCGCCGCCGCGTGTGGGTGCGATCATGGGAGACCACGGACGACGACGGCCGCCCGGTCACGCACGTCGAGCTCGCCGGGCTCGCGCGCGGGGACGACGCCGGACTGCAACGTGAGGTCGACAAGGCTCTGGCGTCGGTGCCGGGCCTGGTCGACGGCACGACCAACGACTCGAAGACTGCCACGGAGGACTGATCATGCAGATCGCCGAGCTGAGCGTGCTGCTCGTGTGGGGTGCCGCCACGGCGCTCACCATCGCGCTCGTCGCGTTCGCGATCGACCTGGGTCGCCGCACGGAGCAGCGGGCCGACGCCCGCGCCGAGGTGCGCACCCCGGTCGCGGTGGGCGCGGGCGCCCCGGTCCCGGCGAGCGCCGGCACGGGCCTGGGCGCGAGCGCGGACGCCCCCGCCCCCGCGCGCCGTCGCGCCGCCGGCATCGCGATGTCGACGACCTGGCTGGGCACCGTGATGCTGCTCGTGGCGATCGTGCTGCGGGGGATCGCCGCCGGCCGCACGCCGTGGGCCAACATGTACGAGTTCACGCTGGTGGGGTCGTTCATGGCGCTCGCGGTCTTCCTCGGCATGAACGTGCGCAAGGACTTCAAGTTCCTCGGGGCGTTCGTCACCGGCCTGGCGGTCCTGTTCCTCGTGCTCGGCCTCAACGTGTTCTACATCGCCGCGACGGGCGTGCAGCCGGCGCTCCAGAACTACTGGCTCGTCATCCACGTGGGCGTCGCGATCAGCGCCACCGGCATCTTCACGGTGGCGTTCGTCTCGTCGGTGCTGCAGCTCGTGCGCGACAGCCGTGACTCCGGCTCGCCGTACCTGCAGCGCCCGGGCTTCCGGTGGCTCGACCGCGTGCCGACCCCGACGTCGCTGGAGGCGCTGTCGTTCCGGCTCAACGCCGTCGGCTTCGTGCTGTGGACCTTCACGATCATCGGCGGCGCCATCTGGGCGGAGCACGCCTGGGGCCGGTACTGGGGCTGGGACCCCAAGGAGGTCTGGAGCTTCGTCATCTGGGTCGTGTACGCGGCCTACCTGCACGCCCGCACCACCCGCGGCTGGGACGGTCGCCGCGCCGCCTGGTTCGTGATCGTCGGGTACCTGTGCGTGCTGTTCAACTTCACCGGCGTGAACCTGATCTTCAACGGCAAGCACTCCTACTCGGGCCTCAACACCGACGCCTGACCGGCACCGCCCCGAGCTGTGGGTACGAAAAGGGCGTGAATTCCCACCGGAATTCACGCCCGTTTCGGACCCACAGGGGCGGGCGCCCCGCGGCGGGAGGTCCGGAGCTGTCGCCCGACGCGCGCGGGGGGCGGCGCGTCGCCGGCGC
>NZ_JBHUWC010000219.1:0-6203 GCF_042670225.1 Isoptericola sp. NPDC057191
CCGCCGCAGCACGTGCTGCGGCGGCCGGGCGCCGTCGTCGGACCGAGAGGTCAGAGACCCGCGCGGCCCTCGAGGAAGGCCAGCATCGTGCGGACGCCGACCCCGGTGCCGCCGGCGGGCGTGTACCCGAACGACGAGCCCTCGTTGTACGAGGGGCCGGCGATGTCGAGGTGCGCCCACGGCGTCTCGCCCACGAACTCCTTGAGGAAGTGCGCGGCGAACAGCATGCCGCCCCAGCGGCTGGGGGCGGAGTTGACCATGTCGGCGACGGTCGACTTCAGGCCCGCCTTCAGCTCGGCCGGCATGGGCATCGGCCAGAACGCCTCGCCGGCATCGTCGGCGGCGGCCTTGACCTCGTCGCGCACCTCGTCGGTGCCCATGACCCCGGAGGTGCGGTTGCCGAGCGCCACCATCTGCGCGCCTGTGAGGGTGGCGATGTCGAGGACGACGTCGTGCCCGTCCTCGACGGCCGCCACCAGGCCGTCCGCCATGACGAGGCGGCCCTCGGCGTCGGTGTTGGTGACCTCGACGGTCTTGCCGCCGCGGATCGTGATCACGTCGGCGGGACGCTGCGCGTTGCCGCCGGGCATGTTCTCCGCGAGGCAGAGGTAGCCGGTCACCGCGACGGGCAGGCCGAGACGCGCGGCAGCGAGCACGGTGTGCAGCACGGCGGCGGCGCCCGCCATGTCCGACTTCATGGTCGGCATGCCGGCCGGGGGCTTGAGCGAGATGCCGCCCGTGTCGAACGTGATGCCCTTGCCCACGATCGCGACCTTCGCGGCAGCCTTAGCGGGCGTGTAGGTGAGCTTCACGAGGCGCGGCCCGCGGGAGGAGCCCTGGCCCACGCCGACGAGGCCGCCGTAGCCGCCCGCCGCGAGCTGCTTGTCGTCCAGCACGGTCAGCTTGATGCCCTTGACGCCCTTGGCGGCGGCCTTCGCGGCGTCGGCGAACGCGGCGGGGAAGAGGTCGTTGGGCGCGGCGTTCACGAGGTCGCGGGTGCCGTGCACCGCGGCGGCCAGCACCTCGCCGCGCGCGACGGCGGACTTGGCGCGCCCCGACCGGGCGAACGGGGTGACGACCTGGATGCTGCCGACGGCGGACTTCTGGTCCTTGCCCGAGCGGTAGCGCGTGTAGGTGTAGGCGCCGAGCAGGGCGCCCTCGACGACGGCCGCGAGCTCGTCCTCGTCGACGGCGGGCAGCGCGACGGCGACGGTGTCCGTGCCCGCGAGCTCGCGGGTCGCCGCGCCGGCGGCGGAGCGCAGCACCTCGTGCGCGAACGTGCCGTCCGCCGCACGCTCGCCGAGCCCTGCCAGCACGAGGACGTCGGCGGCGACGTCGTCGCCAGCGGGCAGGCGCCGCACCTCGTCCGCGGCGCCGGTCACGCCGAGGCGGGGTGCGAGGGTCTCGATCTGGCGCACGAGCGCCTCGGGGAGCTGGTCCGCCACGACGGCGGCGCCGTCGGAGGTGGAGCAGGTCCCGACGACGAGCGCGTCGACCTTGAGAGCGGTGGGATTCTTGCCGGTGAGGGTGAGGTCAGCCACCCGCCGATGCTATCCCCGTCCTGCGGACACCACCGCCGCGTCGGCCGGCGCGGTCGGCCGGTAGTCTGCGGGCGTGGTTCTTCCCCTCCTGCTCCTCGTCCTGGTGGCGTGCGCCGCGCTCGCCGGGTGGGCGCTCTGGTTCGTCGTCCAGGACCGTGCGGTGATCCTGCGGCAGCTGTTCGGTGCTGCCGTGGTGGAGGCCCTCGTCGTCGTCCAGGCGGTCGTGGCGGGCGTCCTGATGGTCACCCGCGACCACCCCGTCGACGGCCCGCTGTTCTGGGGCTACGTCGCGACCGCGCTGGTGGTGCTCCCGGTCGCGGCGATCTGGGCGTTCGCGGAGCGCACGAAGTGGTCGTCCGTGGTGCTGGCGGTCGCCGCGCTCACCGTCGGCTTCCTCGACTGGCGGCTGTGGCAGATCTGGGGGGCAGCATGAGCGACATGAACGACGCAGCACCGAAGAGCGGCGCGCGCCGCACCGGGTCCGGCTTCGGGCGCCTCCTGGTCACCGTCTACGGGATCCTGGCGTTCGCCGCGATCGGCCGCTCGTCGTACGAGCTGGCCACCAAGTTCTCCGACGCCCCCGTCGCCTACTCGCTGTCCACGCTGTCCGCCGTCGTCTACGTGCTCGCGACGGTCGCCCTCGCCAAGGGCGGGCCCCGCTGGCGGGTCGTCGCGTGGGTCACCGTGGGGTTCGAGGCCGTGGGCGTGCTCGCCGTCGGTACGGCGTCGGCGGTCTCGCCGGACGTGTTCGGCGAGACGACCGTGTGGTCCGGGTTCGGGCAGGGCTACGGTTACGTGCCCCTCGTGCTGCCGTTCGTGGGGCTGTGGTGGCTGTGGCGCACCCGCCCCCGGCCGCACGACGGCACGCACGTCACGCCCACGCCGACCGCACCCGAGCCGTCCGCACCCGACCCGGAGGTCCGATGAGCCCGTACACGCTCCTGTTCAACGGCGTCTTTCGCAAGATGGACCCCGAGCGGGCGCACGAGCTCGCGTTCGGCGCCATCGCGCTGGCCGGCCGTGTACCGGTGCTGCGCGACGTCGTCCAGGGCGCCGTCGCGCCCTACCTGGGTCGCGGCAGCGGCGGACCGGGGAGCATCGAGGTCCTCGGCCGGACCGTCCCCGCGCCCTTCGGGCTGGCCGGCGGGTTCGACAAGAACGCCCGGGCGATCCGCGGCCTGACGATGCTCGGCTTCGGCTTCGTGGAGGTCGGCACGGTCACCCCGCGTCCCCAGCCGGGCAACGAGAAGCCGCGCATGTGGCGGGAGCTCGACCTGCGCGGCGTCCGCAACCGCATGGGCTTCAACAACGAGGGCGCGCCCGCGGCCGCCGCGAGGCTGCGTGAGCTGCGTGCGACCCCCGCGGGTCGCGCGGTCGTCGTCGGCGCCAACATCGGCAAGAACAAGACGACCCCGGCCCCGGACGCGGCCGACGACTACGCGGCCTGCGCCCGCGAGCTCGCCCCGTGGGCCGATTACCTCGTCGTCAACGTCTCCTCCCCGAACACGCCGGGGCTGCGCGACCTGCAGACGACGGCCGAGCTGCGCCCCATCCTCACCGCCGCGCGGACTGCGGCCGACGAGGCGACCGAGGCTGCCGATACGCGGCGGGTGCCGCTCCTGGTGAAGATCGCCCCCGACCTGGCCGACGCCGACGTGGACGCGGTGGCCGACCTCGTCGTCGAGCTCGGCCTGGACGGCGTCGTCGCGGTGAACACGACGATCGGTCACGACCGCGGCCCCGGTGGGCTGTCGGGTCCGCCGCTGCTCGAGCGCGGGCTGCAGGTCGTGAGCCGGCTGCGAGGCCGCCTCGGTCCCGAGCCCGCCATCATCGGGGTCGGCGGCATCGCGAGCGCCGACGACGTGCGCGCCTACCTCCGCGCCGGGGCGGACCTCACCCAGGGGTACACGTCGTTCATCTACTCGGGCCCGTGGTGGCCGTCGCGGGTCAACCGCGCCCTGACGCGCACCCGCGGCTCGGTCGCGGCCGGGGCGATCGCCGACACCACCCCCAGGAGCGGGTCGTGATCCGCCCGCGCTGGGAGTGGGCGCTCGACGACGCCGCGGGTGGCGCCGTGACCGTCCCGAGCCCGGTCTTCACGACGCAGTACGACGCCGAGCAGTGGCTCGGCGAGCACTGGCGCGACCTGTCCGCCGAGGGCGCGGCGCGCGCCCGGCTGCTGCACGACGGGAACCAGGCCGCGCCGGACGTGCCGCTGCCCGCGGTCTGATCCTCGGGGCGCGCGACCCGTGGCGCTCCTAGGTCCTCGCCGTCACCTGCGCCCATGCGCGGGCCAGGCGCGGGACGGCCGCGGCGAGCTGGTCGGGCTCGCGGGTGAACGTCAGGCGCACGCGGTCGCGCGACGACCCGTCCGGCGTGAAGGCCGGTCCGGGCGTGACGAGCACCCCGTGCGCCACCGCCGCGGCGGCGAGCGCCTGCGCCCGCGGCTGCCCGAGGTCGGCCCACAGGCACAGCCCACCGGCCGGCACCGGCACCCTCCAGCCCGGGAGGGCATCACCGACCAGGCCGACCAGCAGGTCGCGTCGGCGCCGCAGCTCGGCCAGCCGGCCGGGCAGGATCTCGTCGGCGCGACGCAGCAGCTCGACGACGGCGAGCTGCTCGAGCACCGGCGTGGCGATGTCGGCGGACTGCCGCACCCGCGCCAGCCGCCGCACCGTCTGCGGGTCCGCGCGCACCCACCCCACTCGCACCCCGCCCCAGAAGGACTTCGAGGCGGAGCCGATGGTGACGAGGTGCGGTGACGTGCCGTCCCCGGCGAACGGCGCAGGGACCTCGGCCCGCGGGTCGAGCGCGAGGTCGGTGAGGGTCTCGTCGCCCACGACGGTGACGCCGGCGCGGTCGGCGAGCTCGCGCACCGCGGCGCGCCCGTCGGCCGACAGGGTGTGGCCCGTGGGGTTGTGGAAGTCCGGCACGAGGTAGACGAGCCGCGGACGCGTGCGCCGCACGGCCGACGCGAGCGTCTCGATATCCCCGACGGGGACGCCGACCAGACGCCCGCCCAGGCGCCGCGCGGGTTCGAGGGCGTGGAAGTAGGTGGGGGACTCGACCACGGCCGTCTCGCCGCGGCCCACGAACGCGTGCGTGAGCACCGAGATCGCCTGCTGCGCGCCGGTCGTGACGAGGATCTGGTCGGCGGTGGTGGACACTCCGCGGGCGGTGTAGCGGTCGGCGATGGCGGACCGGAGCGGCTCGATCCCCAGGTGCGCGTAGCCGCCCGTGCCGAGGTAGCCCGGCAGCATCTCGAGCGCGGCCGCGTAGGCGTCGTGCAGGGCGGGCGTGGCCGAGGGTGTCGCCTGCGCGAGGTCGACGGCCGCAACGTCCTGCTGGTCCGTGAGCGGCCCGGTCGGGGCGTCGCCCGCGGCGGCGGGGCCGTGGCCGCGAGCGGTCCCGGCCCCGTGCGGGAGGGTCGTCACGGTGCCGGAGCCCACGCGGCTGACGAGGAAACCGAGCTCGCGCAGGCGGGCGTACGCCCCGGACGTCGTCGTGCGCGAGACGCGCAGCGCCGCCGCGAGCTCCCGCTCGCTGGGGACTCGCGTGAGGGGAGGCAGGTTCCCCGAGAGCACTGCGGCGCGCAGCGCGTCCGCCAGGGCGAGGTACGCCGGGCCCCCGCCGCGCCAGTCGCCCAGCAGGCGGGCGGTCGCGGCCGGCGAGAGCTGGCGCACGGCGGGCGGGGCGCTGGCGGTCAGGGGTGGGGAGACAGCGGTCACGAGGCCACTCTCGCCGCAATGGATATGGAATGCAAGGCCATTGAAGGTCACGGTAGGGGTATGAGCACGTCGACCGCCTCCGCCCGCCGATCGTTCCGGCGCCCTGTCCTTCCCGCTCGCCGTCGTCCGCGGACCGCCGCAGCCGCGTCGACGGCGTCCGGCGCTCTCGCCGCACCGGCCGCGGCGACCTGGGGACCGGTGCGCCGCGGTGCCCAGCTGGTCCTGGGGCTGCTCGGCTACACGTGGTCGATGGCGATGCTGCTCCACGCCGGTCAGGGCGGCACGCCGTGGGACGTGCTCCACCAGGGCGTGGCGCGTGCCACCGGGCTCGGCTTCGGCACCGTCGTCGCGGCGACCTCCGTGCTGGTGCTCCTCGCCTGGATCCCGCTGCGGCAGCGCCCCGGCATCGGGACCGTCGCCAACGCGGTCGTGATCAGCCTGGCGATCGGCCCGTGCCTGGCTGCGATGGCGTGGCTGGTGCCCGACCCCGGCCCGGTCGCCGGGGCGGCCCTCGCCCTGGGCGGCGTCGTGCTCAACGGCGTCTCGACCGCGGCGTACATCGGCGTCCGGCTGGGTCCCGGCCCGCGCGACGGGCTGATGACGGGCCTCGTCCAGCGCACGGGGTGGTCCGTCCGGCTCGTGAAGACCGGCCTCGAGGTGGCCGTCGTCCTGCTCGGAGTGCTCCTGGGCGGCGTGTTCGGCTGGGCGACCATCGCCTACGCCTTCGGCGTCGGTCCGGTCGTACAGGCGACCGTGCGCTGGCGGTGGCTCGTCCCGACCGGCCTCACGGACGCGGCCGCGGGCCGGGAGCGCGTGCGCGCGTCGGCGGACGTCGACGTCGAGCGTCGGGGCCGTGAGATCGCCGGAGCCCTCGACACGATCGCGCGAGAGCACGGCGGCCGCTGACCTGCCGGCAGCGGTCGACGTAGCGCTC
>NZ_JBHUWC010000220.1:0-6053 GCF_042670225.1 Isoptericola sp. NPDC057191
GACTTGATCCTCAAACCGGCGGTTTGAGGATCAAGTCAGCACGCTCGACGCCCGTCAGGGGGTGAGCTCGCGGACGACGGAGTCGGCGAGCAGGCGGCCCTGGCGGGTGAGCACGACGCGGCCGCGCACGGCCTCGACCCCGTCGAGCAGGCCGCGCGCCACGAGTCCGGCGACCGCCGCCCGGCGCGATGGGTCCAGCGCGCCGACGTCCAGGCCCTCGCGCACGCGCACGCCGAGCAGCACCCGCTCGAGCTGGGCCTCGGCGGTCGTGAGCAGCTCTCGCCCGGCGCCCGGGGACGAGCCGTCCTCCAGGAGCGCCGCGTACCGACGAGGGTGCTTGACGTTCCACCAGCGCACGCCGGCGTGCTCGCCGTCGTCCGCGCCGGCCACGTAGGAGTGCGCCCCGGGACCGACGCCCCACCAGTCGTCGCCGCGCCAGTACGCCTGGTTGTGCCGGCACGCGTGCTCGGGCCCGCGCGCCCAGTTGCTCACCTCGTACCAGCCGAGGCCTGCCTCGGTGAGGAGGTCGTCGGCCAGCTCGTACTTCGCCGCCTGGTCGTCCTCGTCGGGCAGGGCGACCTCGCCCCGCCGCACCTGGGCGTGCATCTTCGTCCCGGGCTCCACCACGAGCGCGTACGCCGACACGTGGTCGACGCCTGTGGCCAGCACGGCCTCCAGCGACGTCCGCCAGTCGTCGAGGGACTCCCCGGGCGTGCCGTAGATGAGGTCGAGGGAGACGTCCAGGCCGGCGTCACGGGCCCAGCGCACGACGTCGGGCACGCGCCGCGGGTCGTGGGTGCGCTCCAGCGTGGCCAGCACGTGCGGCACGGCCGACTGCATCCCGAACGAGACCCGGGTGAAGCCTGCGTCGGCGAGCACGCGCAGCGACTCGGGGGTGACCGAGTCCGGGTTCGCCTCGGTGGTCACCTCCGCGTCGTCGGCCAGCCCCCACGCGTCGTCCACGCCGCGCAGCACCCGCGCCAGGTCGGCGGCAGGCAGCATGGTGGGCGTGCCGCCGCCGAAGAAGACGGTGGAGACGGGACGGCCGCCCAGCCCCGCGTCGTCGAGCACGCGGGCGGCCAGGGCGACCTCCCGCAGCGCCGTCGTCGCGTACGCCGCCTGGTTGGCGCCGCCGCCGAGCTCGGCCGCCGTGTACGTGTTGAAGTCGCAGTACCCGCACCGGACCGTGCAGAACGGCACGTGCACGTACACGCCGAACGGCCGGGCACCGGCCGTCCCGGCCGGCGCGCGCACCCACTCGGGCAGGGCGCCGTCGGCCGGCACGGGGACGCCGTCAGGCAGCGCGGGCACTACTTCTTCTTGTCCTTGGCGTCCTTGCCGCCGCCGCCGTCGGAGGAGAGCGCGGCGATGAAGGCGTCCTTCGGGACCTCGACGGACCCGATGTTCTTCATGCGCTTCTTGCCCTCCTTCTGCTTCTCGAGCAGCTTGCGCTTGCGGCTGATGTCGCCGCCGTAGCACTTGGCGAGGACGTCCTTGCGCATCGCGCGCACGGTCTCCCGGGCGATGACGCGGGCTCCGACCGCGGCCTGGATCGGCACCTCGAACTGCTGGCGCGGGATGATCTCCTTGAGCTTCGCCGTCATCATGACGCCGTAGTCGTACGCCTTGTCCTTGTGCACGATGGCGCTGAACGCGTCCACCTGCTCGCCCTGGAGCAGGATGTCGACCTTCACGAGGTCGGCGGCCTGGTCGCCCGAGGGCTCGTAGTCCAGCGACGCGTAGCCGCGGGTGCGGGACTTGAGGTGGTCGAAGAAGTCGAACACGATCTCGGCGAGGGGAAGCGTGAAGCGCAGCTCCACGCGGTCCTCCGAGAGGTAGTCCATGCCGAGCATCTGGCCGCGCCGGTCGTTGCACAGACCCATGACGGTGCCCACGAACTCGCTCGGCGCGAGGATGGTCGCGCGCACCACGGGCTCGCGGACCTCCTTGATCTTGCCGCCCGGGAACTCGGACGGGTTGGTCACCTTCACCTCGGTGCCGTCGTCGAGCGTGACGTCGTAGACGACGTTCGGCGCGGTGGAGATGAGGTCCAGGTCGAACTCGCGCTCGAGCCGCTCGCGCACGATCTCCAGGTGCAGCAGGCCGAGGAACCCGACGCGGAAGCCGAAGCCCAGCGCCACCGACGTCTCCGGCTCGTAGTTGAGCGCGGCGTCGTTGAGCTTGAGCTTGTCCAGGGCGTCGCGCAGGGCCGGGTAGTCGGTGCCGTCCACCGGGTACAGGCCCGAGAACACCATCGGCTTGGGGTCGCTGTACCCGCCGAGCGCCGTCCCGGCCGGCTTGGCCATGTTGGTGACCGTGTCGCCGACCTTCGACTGGCGCACGTCCTTCACACCGGTGATGAGGTAACCGACCTCGCCCGGGCCCAGGCCCTTCGTGGGGATCGGCTCCGGCGAGATGACGCCGATCTCGAGCAGCTCGTGCGTCGCGCGCGTCGACATCATCGCGATGCGCTCGCGCGGGTTGAGGTTGCCGTCCACGACGCGCACGTAGGTGACGACGCCGCGGTAGGTGTCGTAGACCGAGTCGAAGATCATCGCGCGGGCCGGGGCGTCGGCGTCGCCGACCGGTGCCGGGATCCGCTCCACGATGCGGTCGAGCAGGGCCTCGACCCCCGCTCCCGTCTTGCCCGAGACCTTGAGCACGTCCGCCGGGTCGCCGCCGACGAGGTTCGCGAGCTCCTCCGCGTACTTCTCCGGCTGCGCGGCGGGCAGGTCGATCTTGTTGAGCACCGGGATGATCTCGAGGTCGTTCTCCATCGCCAGGTACAGGTTGGCGAGCGTCTGGGCCTCGATGCCCTGAGCGGCGTCCACGAGCAGGACGGCGCCCTCGCACGCCGCGAGGGAACGGGACACCTCGTAGGTGAAGTCCACGTGGCCCGGCGTGTCGATCATGTTGAGGGCGAACGGCTCGTCGGCCACCTGCCACGGCATGCGCACGGCCTGCGACTTGATCGTGATGCCACGCTCGCGCTCGATGTCCATGCGGTCGAGGTACTGCGCCCGCATCGCCCGGGGCTCCACGACGCCGGTCAGCTGCAGCATGCGGTCGGCGAGGGTCGACTTGCCGTGGTCGATGTGCGCGATGATGCAGAAGTTGCGGATGAGCTCCGGCGCAGTGGCGTTCGGCTCGATGCGCGCACGCAGCGCGGGTCCGGGGATGGGCAACGCGATCTCGCTCCGTCAGGGTCTCTGGGTGGGTGCCGTCGGTGGTGGCGAGGCCCGGCCATTGTCCCACGACCCCGCCCGGTGCCGTCCGGCCCCCTCGACGTCGCGCGCGCCGGCGCCGCGACCCACCCGCGTGCGGGCATCCCGCGTCGCTGCCTACGGTCGGGGAACACCCGGCAAGACGACGTGAGGAGCCCTGACATGGCCGACCAGACCGACCTGACCGGCAAGCGCGTGCTGGCGATCGTGACGAGCTACGGCGTCGAGCAGGACGAGCTGGTGGTCCCGCTCGAGCACCTGCGGGGCGCGGGAGCCGAGGTCGTCGTCGCCTCGGACGAGGCGGGCGAGGTGCGCACCCTCGTCGGCGACAAGGACCCCGGACGCACCGTGCCCGCCGACACCGGCCTCCAGGACGTCGACGGCGCGTCGTTCGACCTCCTGCTCGTCCCCGGCGGCACGCTGAACGCCGACGCCCTGCGCCTGCAGGACCGCGCCGTCGAGCTCGTCCGCGAGTTCGCGACGTCCGGACGTCCCGTCGCGGCGATCTGCCACGGGCCGTGGGCGCTGGTCGAGGCCGACCTCGTGCGCGGCGCGACGCTCACCTCGTACCCCTCGCTGGCCACGGACGTCCGCAACGCCGGGGGCACCTGGGTGGACCGCGCCGTCGTGCACGACGACGGCGCCGGGTTCCCGCTGGTGACCTCGCGCACGCCCGACGACCTGGACGACTTCCTCGGCCAGGTCGACGCCGTCCTCACCGCCTGACCTGCGAGGGCGCTAGCCTCGGCGCCATGCGCGAGCCCACCGCAGCCCCGTCCCGCCCCGACGTCGACCCGCGGACCGGGCGTCGCACCGACGGCGGGCCCGAGCCGGACCGGCTCGCGCTGCTCGCCACGCTCCAGCACGAGTTCGCCGCGGCCGCCGCCGACGCCGACCTCGACGCCCGCGTCCCGGCGTGCGGCGACTGGCGGGCGCGCGACCTGGTCCTCCACCTCGCCGGGGTGCACCACTGGGCAGCCGGGATGGCGGTGGGCGACCCGACCCGGTCGGAGGATCTGCCCGAGCCCGCGGGCGGGGCGCCCGGGCTCGCCGCCCTCTACCGCCGGCACGCGACCGCCCTGCGCGTCACGCTCGACGCCGCAGGACTGGACGGCGCGGCGCGGACCTTGCTCGGCGACGGTCCCGCGTCGTTCTGGTGGCGGCGGCAGGTGCACGAGACGCTCGTGCACCTGCACGACCTGCACGCAGCCCGCGCCGGCTCGGCGACGGCCGCCCTCGGCGACGTCGCGGTCGAGGCCACCGTGTGGGGGGACGCCGTCGACGAGGTGATCACGATGTTCCAGCCCCGGCAGGTGCACCTGGGGCGGATGGCACCGCCCGCCGACGCCGTGCGCGTCGAGGCGACCGACCTCGGCTGGTCGTGGCTGCTCGGCGCCCCCGAGGCTGACGCCGCCGCGGCCGTGCGCGGGCCCGCGCACGGGCTCGCCCTGCTCCTGTGGGGGCGCCTGACGGCCGAGGAGGCCGGCATCGTCGTCGACGGCGACGCGGCCGCCGCGCGGCGGCTGCTGGACGCACCGCTCGTTCCCTGACGGCCAGACCTGGCCGGCCCTGGCCGGACCACAGCAGGGACGCTGCCCGACGCCTGCTACGCGGGGACACCGGAGACGACGGCGGTCCCCCGCACCCGATTCGCTCTCGGACGAGCCGCACGTAGGCTGTCGGCCGTGGCGAACCGATGGCTGAACCTGCTGGTGGACGTGCTGCGCTCGGCGACACGGTCGTCCTCTCGAGGGTCGTCCCGCACGACCACGAAGCCCCGCTCCCAGCCCGCGGCCCCGACCTCCCCGCGCCCCGGGGGCGCGGGCTACCCCGGCGACTACTCCGGCCCTGTGAAGACCGTGTACGCGCCGCGGCCGGACGGCGACCCGGACCCGGGTGAGGTCGTGTGGACCTGGGTGCCCTTCGAGGAGGACCACGCGCGGGGCAAGGACCGGCCCGTGCTGCTGGTCGGCCGCGACGGGCCATGGCTGCTCGGCCTGCAGCTCACCAGCAAGGACCACGACCGCGACGCGGCCCAGGAGGCGCGGTACGGGCGGCTGTGGATGGACGTCGGCACCGGTGCCTGGGACTCGCAGGGTCGCCCGAGCGAGGTCCGACTGAACCGGGTGATCCGGGTGGACCCCGGGGCCGTACGCCGCGAGGGCGCGGTCCTGGACCGTCGGACGTTCGACGAGGTCGCCCGGGCGATGGCGCGAGCGCGTCGCTGACGACCGCTGGATGCTCGACCTGGCGCCCCGCGGTGCGGAACGCCACACACTCCGGCGGTTCTCCCGCCGAGGAGCCCTCTGCTATCGTTGATGTTTGCGTGTCCGCCCAGGTCGGCGGGCACCGCCGCAGTTCCTCTCCACGGGTTCCCCACCCCAGTCCCGGAGCTGTGGCCGCCCTCTACGACCTATCCGCTCGCCGGCAGGCGAACACACCAGGAAGTCCACACGTGGCCAACATCAAGTCCCAGATCAAGCGCATCAAGACGAACGAGAAGGCGCGCCAGCGCAACAAGGCCGTCAAGTCTGAGCTGAAGACCTACGTGCGCAAGGTGCGCGAGGCCGTCGCCGCGGGCGACAAGGAGGCCGCTGCCACCGCGCTGCAGGCCGCCTCGCGCAAGCTCGACAAGGCTGTCTCGAAGGGCGTCATCCACGCCAACCAGGCCGCGAACCGCAAGTCGGCCATCGCGAAGTCCGTCGAGGCTCTCTGAGTCGTGGCGCTCGGCTCGTCTGACGGCGGGCCGGCAAGACTTCGAAGGGCGTCGCACCTCTGGGTGCGGCGCCCTTCGCGCGTCCCTGGCCAACGTTGTGGGCGGGCTGTTGG
>NZ_JBHUWC010000221.1:0-5959 GCF_042670225.1 Isoptericola sp. NPDC057191
CGTCCTGCACGTGCACATGACCGCCGCCGAGGTCGCGGTCACGCTGGCCGGGGTCTCCCGGCGGCTCCCGCCGGTCGTCAGCACGCGGCACTTCGCCGGTGCCCGGGGCCACGGGCCGGGCGGGAGGCTCGTCGCGGCCGTGGCGCGGCGCCGGGTGGTCGCCCAAATCGCGATCAGCGCGTACGTCGCCGCCCACGTCGAGGGGCCGAGCACCGTGGTGCACCCCGGTCTCGACCCCCGCCCCGACGCCCGCCCCGCCTCCGGACGCGAGCCGGTGGTGCTCGCGGTCCAGCGCCTCGAGCCCGAGAAGCGCACGGACGTGGCGGTGCGTGCGTTCGCCGCGTCCCGGCTCGCCGAGCAGGGCTGGCGGCTGCGGGTCGCGGGCGCCGGGTCGCAGGCACCCGCGCTGCGCGAGCTCGCCGCGGGGCTCGGCGTCGGGGGCGCCGTCGACCTGCTCGGCGCCCGGCACGACGTCGAGGACCTCATGGCTGCCGCGAGCCTGCTCCTCGCGCCGTGCCCCGTCGAGGGCCTCGGACTCACGGTCCTGGAGGCGATGGCGAACGGGCTGCCCGTCGTGGCGGCGGACGCCGGCGGCCATCGGGAGACCCTCGCCGGCCTCGACCCGCTCGCCCTGCACGAACCCTTGGACGCGACCGGGGCCGGCAGCCACCTCACGACCCTCGCCGCCGACCCCGCCCGGCGGGACGCCTACGCCCGGGCGGCGCAGGCCCGGCAGCGCACCGTCTTCACCGTCGACCGGCAGGCGGCCGCCACCGACGCCGTCTACCGGGCGGCGATCGGCGCACCCGCGACGACCCCCGCCACGACCCTCCTGGAGGAGCCCGGATGACCGACCTCGTCGTGCTGTCCCTGGAGGCCTGGGACCACCACCGCCGCCGCAACCAGTACCTCGTGGACGAGCTCCTGGCCACCGACCCGGGCCTGCGGGTGCTCTTCGTGGAGCCCGCCGTCGACCCCCTGCACGAGCTGCGGCGAGGGTTCCGGCCGCACCGGGGCCGGGGTCTGCGCCGCGCCGGCGAGCGGCTGTGGTGCTACGAGCCGACGAAGCCCCTGCCGCGTCGCGTCGACCCGGCCGGCGACCGACGTCGCGCCCGGGGCGTGCTCCGTGCCGCGCAGCGTGCCGGTCTCTCCACCCCGGTCCTGTGGATCAACGACCCCGCGGGTGCCACGGTGCTGCGTGAGACGGGGTGGCCGGCCCTCTACGACATCACGGACGACTGGCTCGCAGCCGAGCGGACCCCCGCGGAGCAGCGACGGCTGCGCGACGACGAGGCGTACCTGCTGCGCACCTGCCGCGAGGTCGTCGCGTGCTCCCCCCACCTCGTCGCGACGAAGGGCGTCGACCGCCCGGTCACGCTCGTGACCAACGGCGTCGACGTCGAGCGGTACCGCCGCCCGGTGCCGCGGCCCGCCGACCTGCCCGCCGGGCCGACGGCCGTGTACGTCGGCACCGTGCACCGGGACCGGTTCGACGTCGACCTGCTGCGCGCGACCGCCCGCACCCTCGCCGCGGGCGCGCCGCGCACCGGCGACACCTCCGGAGGAACGGGGACGGCCGGCCAGCGCGGCACCGTGGTGGTGGTCGGGCCCGTGCTGGACCTCACGACGGCGGAGATCGCCCGGGTGCGCGCCGACGGCGTCGTCACGCTGGGCCGCCGGGCATGGGACGAGGTCCCCGGGTTCCTCCAGCACGCCGACGTCCTCCTCGTGCCCCACCTGGTCGACCGTTTCACCGAGAGCCTCGACCCCATCAAGGCCTACGAGTACCGCGCCGTCGGCCGCCCGGTGGTCGCCACGCCCGTCGCGGGTTTCCGGGACACGGCCGACCCGCGGGTGGTCGTCGCGGAGCCCGCAGACTTCCCCGAGGTCGTGCGCGCCGCCCTCGCCGGGGCGGGCGACGCGGCCGCGCACGCCGACCCGGACGTGCCCACCTGGTCCGGCCAGGCCCGGCTCATGGCCGAGGTGGTCGACCGCGTCCTGCAGCCCGTCGCCACGTCGTCGTGACGACGTCCGCCGTGCGCGCGACGGGGAACCGCCGCAGCGCCGCGGCGTGCGCCCTCCGGGCACGCTCGCGCGACTCGGCCGGGTCGTCCAGGGCCGCCACCACGGCACGCCCGAGCGCCGACGCGTCGCCCGGCGGCACGAGCCGGCCCAGCGGTGCGCCGTCGTCGTCCGGCGCCAAGATCTCCAGCACCCCGCCTGCCGACGTAGCCACCACCGGCACCTCGCGGATCATCGACTCCACGACCACCTGGCCGAACGGCTCCGGGACGGGCGACGCGTGCACGCAGACGTCGAAGCCGTCGAGCTCCGCGGCAGGGTCGGCCACGAAGCCGACCCAGTCCACGGCGTGCGCCACGGCGAGCTCCTCGGCCGTCCGTCGCAGCCGCCCCGCGTAGGAGGGGTCGTCGAACGTGGCCTCCCCCACCACCCGCAGCCGCGCGCCAGGGTGCGCGGCCAGCACGGCCGGCAGGGCACGGAGCAGCTCGAGCTGCCCCTTGGTAGGGCTGAGGCGACCGACGATCCCGACGACGGGAGCCCCGCTGTCCCTCTCGTGCCCGCCCGGGTCGCGGGTCGCGACCGCGGGCCGCTCCTGGCCCGGCGCGAACCCTGGGTACGCGACGACCGCAGGCACCGGGAGGGTCGCGGCCGTCGCGGACGAGTTCACGACGACGGCGTCCGGCACCCGCGACAGGACACGCAGCAGCAGCACCAGCGGGCGGGGCAGGTAGTCCGGCGAGATGCGGTCGTGCACGTGCCACACCAACGGCCGCCGCGCGATCCGGGCGGCGGCGAGGCCCAGCAGGTCGGCCTTGAGCGACGTCGTGTGCACGACGTCGGGCCGCAGCGCCCGCAGCCGGCGCGCGAGCCGCCAGGCGTAGCCCGCCGCGGCGGCCGCCGCCCGCAGCTGCGTCACCCCGACGCGGGCCACCTCGCCGCGGGCGGTGGTGCGCACCCCGGGGTCGAGCGGCAGCACCTCGACCACCGTGCCCTGGGCCTCCAGCAGGGGGCGCAGCGGCCCGTCGGCGCCCAGCAGCACCCGCACCTCGACGTCCGGGCGGGCCGGGTCGTCCGCCCGGCGCCGCAGCTCCGCGCACAGCCGCACGAGGGCGAGCTCGGCGCCCCCCAGCTCGGCAGTGTGGTCGAGGACCGCGACCCGCAACGGAGCGGGCCGGCTCGCCTCGGCGGTCACCGTCGGCCGGCGGCCACCGACCGGTCGCCCTCGGCCGCCTGGGACGTGTCGCGCCGGGTACGCGGCGCCGCGGGGGCCGGCTGCTCCGCAGGGGCGGCGTCGGACTCCTGGTCCGCGGCAGAGGCTGCGGCGGCGCCCGCGCGCCGCCGGGCGCGGCGCGCGACCGGCGGGTCGCCGTAGGTGGTCGCCGCGCGCATCCGCCGGTCGCCGGCGGCCAGCGTCAGCGCGACGCCCAGGAGGGGCACGTCGTTGACCCGGAGCCGGTCGGCCGCCTCCGCCAGCACGAGGCGGTCGGTGCGCCCGGACGCGGCGAGCAGGACCACGCCCGTGGCGTAGCGGCCCAGGATGCTCGCGTCGGCGGCCGCCAGGACCGGCGGCGCGTCGATGACCACGACCTCTGCGCGCTCGCGCAGCCGCTCCAGCAGGTCCCGCGCCCGGTCGGTGGCGAGGAAGTCGGCGGGGTCCATGTCCTCCTGCGGCACCGGGAACACGGACAGGTTGGGCACCGTGGTCGAGCGCAGCTGCCGCTCGTCGCCGGACCAGCCGGAGGCCGCGGGCAGCAGCTCGTCCAGCTGCGGGCGGCGCAGGTCGCCGGAGACCGCGATGGTGCGGCGCCCGCTCAGCGCGTAGGAGGCCGCGAGGTTCGCGGCGACGAACGACCGCGGTGCCAGCGAGTCTGCCGACGTCACCACGACGACGACGCGCTCGTGCTCGTCCGTCGCGACCTGGACGGCCGTGCGCAGCTCGCGGACCGACTCCGTGAACGGTGTCGCGCGCTTGCCCGCCACGGGCAGCACCCCCGTCTCGCGGGCGTCCCGGTCCGCGCGGCGGGCGTCGGCGAGCTCGGCGAGCACGGGGCTCGCGGCGGTGCGGGCCGCGTCGTGCGCACCCCGCACCCGGACGTCGACGCCGCGTCGGGCGAACGCGAGCCCCACGCCGACGAGGAGGCCACCCAGCACGGCGAGGGCGACGACGGCGGCCGGCGGGATCCCCACCGGCTGCCCCGCCGACGCCTTCTGCGCGATCTCGCCCGGCACGACGAGCGAGCGCAGCGTGTTCATCTGCTCCGTGAGCGTCTGGTACTGGTCGACGATCGTGGTCCGCTCGGCCGCCGCCAGCGGGTCCTCCGGGTCCTTCTTGAGCTGCTTGTCCACCGGCACGAGCTGGTCGCGCTGGGAATCGCGCTGGTCGTCGAGCTGGCCGAGCTGCGCGTCACGCAGCTGCACGAGGTGGGCGGCGTACGCCCGGGCCACGGCGTCCGCCATCACGCGGGTCGCCTGCGGGTCCGAGCCCTCCGCGGTGACGAGGATCGTGGCGCCGTCCTCCGAGCCGAAGCTCCCTGTGACGCTCCCCTCGACCGTGGCGGCGGGCACCCCGAGGTCCGCCGCGGCCGCCTTGACGACGGACGGCGCGACGACGTCGGACGGCGTCGTCGCCACCGTCACCTCGGTGGCGTCGTCGCTCGCCGCGCGGGTGCTCTGCAGCTGCACGGCGGTCGTGGACCGGTAGGTCTCCTCCTGCCGCTCGAGGTACGCGAGCGACCCCGCGACCACGAGCAGGACGCTCGCGAGGACCAGCCATCTGCTGACCCACACGACGCCCAGGACGTCCCTGACGCTCATCGGTCCTCCCTCATCCGGGTCACCTCGTCGCGCAGGCGCGCGACGAACCGGTCCCGCCCGAAGCCGTCCACGTGCGCGGCGATCGCCACGCCGTCCCAGACCGTGGCGAGAGCCTTCTCGACCGCACCCGCGACGAGGTCGACCCGCGCCTCGTCGAAGAACGTGCCGTTGACGCCCTCGGCCACCGTGTCCAGGTAGCCGCCGCCCCGCAGGGCGGCGACGGGCACGCCGCTCGCCCCGGCCTCGAGCGGCGTGAGCCCGTAGTCCTCGTGCGAGGCGGCGACGAGCAGCGCCGCGTTCCGGTACAGCCAGCGCAGCGTCGCGTCGTCGACCCGCCCGGCGAGCAGCACGCGGCCCGCACCCGCCCGCGCCGCACGCGACCGCAGCCGTTCCCGCTCCGGGCCGTCGCCCACCACGACGAGCGTCCGCCCGAGCTCGGCGGCGGCGTCGACCACGACGTCGACGTTCTTGTAGGGCAGCAGCCTGGCCACGCAGAGGAGGAACCCGGGCTCGACGCCCGGCAGCGGCGCGGCCGGACCGGCGGGGAGCAGCGCCGGCGGCGGCGCGACCACCTGCGCGTCGATGCCGTAGGCCTCCCGGATCGCCAGCCGCGTCACGGTCGAGTTCGCGAGGTAGACGTCGGCGCGGCGGGCGGCCCGGACGTCCCAGCGCCGCAGCGCGGGCGCCAGCGCGGTGAGCGCGCTCCGGGCCGCGGCGGAGGACGAGCCGCCGTGCGAGCCGAGGTACCGGTCGCGCTGGTAGAGCCAGCGCGCCGGGGCGTGGCAGTAGACGACGGTGCGGCGGGCGCCGCGGTAGCCGTGCGCCCAGCCCGTCGAGCTCGCGACCAGCACGTCGCCGTCGACGCGCTGACCACCGATCGCCGGGGCGAGGACGGGGAGCGCCAGCCGGTGGTGGCGGCGCAGCGTCCGCACCCGGTCCAGCGGGCCGGTCCGCAGCGGGACCTTCGCGAACTCGGGGAACGTGCCGCCCTGGTCGTACAGCGTCGTGTACATGGGCGAGCCGGGGAACGCGTCCGCCAGGAGCAGGGCGACGCGCTCCGCGCCGCCGCGCTGCGTCGCGTAGTCGTGCGCCAGCACCACGCCTTCGGTCATCGGACCTCCCC
>NZ_JBHUWC010000222.1:0-5789 GCF_042670225.1 Isoptericola sp. NPDC057191
GCCGACGGTCGCCCGGGCGACGGATTCCTCG
The DNA here is from genome assembly GCF_042670225.1 of Isoptericola sp. NPDC057191. Taxonomy (NCBI): domain Bacteria; kingdom Bacillati; phylum Actinomycetota; class Actinomycetes; order Micrococcales; family Promicromonosporaceae; genus Isoptericola; species Isoptericola sp. NPDC057191. The sequence goes on from NZ_JBHUWC010000222.1 coordinate 32, forward strand.
CCCGCTGGCAGGCGGCGGGGCGCGCGGCGGCCGCCGTCGTGGCCGCGGCGACCGCCGACGAGGCCGTCGCGGACGGGCTGCACGCGGCCCCGCAGGCGGCCCTCGCCGTCGCGCGGGCCGTGGCCTCCGTCCTCGGTCCGGACGACCTGCTGGTCGTGGGCTCCTCCAACCCCGTCCGCGACCTCGACCTGGTGCTCGGCCTCGACCACCCGCAGGCGGGCGACCTGCCCGACGTGCTCGCCAACCGCGGGCTCGCCGGGATCGACGGGACCGTCTCGACCGCGACCGGGGTGGCGCTGGCCGCCGCCCGGCAGGGCCGTCGCACGCGCGCGCTCGTCGGCGACCTCACCTTCCTGCACGACGCCGGCGGGCTGCTGCGCGGCCCGCACGAGCCGCCCGTCGACCTCGAGATCGTCGTGGTCAACGACGACGGCGGGTCGATCTTCGCCACCCTGGAGCACGGCGCGCTCGCCGCGTCGTCCGCGGCCGGGTCGGCCACGTTCGAGCGGGTGTTCGGCACCCCGCACGGCGCCAACCTGGCGCAGCTGTGCGCGGGGTACGGCGTGGACCACCAGCTGGTGCTCGACGTCGGGTCGCTGCGGCACGCGCTGCGCGCACCGACCCGGGGTGTGCAGGTCATCGAGGTGCGCGTGCCGCGCGCCGACCGGCTCGAGGAGTCGCGCCGCCTGGCCGCGCAGGTCGCTGACGCCGTCCGTTCGACGCTCTGACCTGCGACGACATGATTCGCAGGATCTTCTCAGGTTGAGCCAAGCACCGCACCAGGATCGGATGGTGTCCTAGGGGCACACATCGAGGAGGGCACCATGAGCACCGACAACCCGGGCGCACCGCAGCCGTCGGACGCCGAAGAGCCGAACCGCCGCGCGACCCCGCCCGCCGAGCAGCCGGGCCAGCAGCCGGGCGCCGCGGAGCAGGCCGCCTCGCAGCCGGCCTCGCAGGACACCCAGCACCTCTCCGTGCAGCCGACCCAGCAGCTCCCGACGTCCCCGGCGCAGCAGCCGGCGCCGCCGCAGCCGACCGCGCCCCAGCCGCGCTACGGCCAGATGGCACCCGGTTCGCCGTACTACGGGCAGCAGCAGCCGTACCAGCAGCACGGCGCGCCGCAGCAGCCGTACGGCCAGCAGGCCCAGCACGGCCAGCAGGGGCACCAGCCCGGCCAGCCGTACGGCCAGCAGGGCGTGCCCGGCAACCCCTACGCGACGGCGCAGAGCCCGCAGGGTCAGCACGGTCCGCAGGGACCGCAGGGCAGCCGCGACACGGCCACAACCACGCAGCGCCAGCGCCCCGTGTGGGTGCCGGTCACGACCGCCGCCGTCGCCGCCGCGATCCTGGCGAGCCTGGGCACGGCCGCCGCGACCGGTGCGTTCGACGAGGGCGACCCGTCGTCCCTGGCCAGCGTCGGCTCGTCGCAGAACCAGTCGACCGACGAGGCGCCGGTGAAGAGCTCGACGTCGAGCAACCCGAACTGGGAGGCCGTCACGACGGCCGTCGCACCGTCCGTCGTGGCGATCCAGGTGCAGAGCCAGGCGGGCGGCGCCGAGGGCTCCGGCGTGGTCTACGACGACAAGGGCCACATCCTCACCAACAACCACGTCGTGTCCGGCGCGCAGGACGACACGGTGCAGGTCACCCTGTCCGACGGCCGCCTGTACGAGGCGACCATCGTCGGCACCGACCCGACCACCGACCTCGCCGTCGTCCAGCTGAAGAACCCGCCGGACGACCTGAAGCCGGCGTCCTTCGGCACCGCCGACGACGTCACGGTGGGCGACGCGGTCCTCGCCGTGGGCAACCCGCTCGGCCTGGCGAACACCGCCACGACGGGCATCGTCTCGGCGCTCGACCGGCCCGTGTCCGCGACGGGCGAGGACGGCAGCACGCAGGTCGTCACGAACGCCATCCAGATCGACGCCGCGATCAACCCGGGCAACTCGGGCGGCCCGCTGTTCAACGCGCAGGGCCAGGTCATCGGCATCACGTCGTCGATCGCGACGCTCTCCGGCGGGATGAGCGGCAGCAGCCAGTCCGGCTCGATCGGCCTCGGGTTCGCCATCCCCGTGGACCTCGCGAAGAACATCGCCGACCAGCTGATCAAGGACGGCACGGCGCAGCACGCCTTCCTGGGCGTCACCATGCAGGACACCACGGTCACGGCCGACGACGTCACGCGTCGCGGCGCCAAGGTCATCGACGTGTCGTCCGGCTCGCCTGCCGCCGACGCCGGCCTGCAGTCCGGCGACGTGATCGTCGCGATCGACGACGACGCCGTCAACGGTGCCGAGTCCCTCACCGCGTACGTGCGGGAGAAGGCGGCCGACCAGAAGGTGACGCTGACGTACGTCCGGGACGGCAAGACGCAGACCGTCGACGTCACGCTGGCGGTCCGCGACGAGTCGTCGTCCGCCGGCCAGGGCAGCGGGAACCAGAACGGCCAGGACGGCCAGAACGGCCAGGGCCAGGACGGTCAGGGCCAGAACGGTCAGGACAACCAGGACCAGGGTGGCCAGAGCGGCGACGGCTCCGACTCGACCAACCCGAACAATCTTCCGGACTGGCTGCGCGACCTGCTCCAGGGCGGGAACGGCAGCTGACCGGAGTCAGACAGCCCCGCGGGCCCGCGACCACCTCCCCCTCCCCGTCGCGGCCCGCGGGGCTTTGCCGTCCCTGGGGTCGGCCGGGCGGGTCGGCGGGGTGGTCAGCCGGCGGTGCCGGTGGGCGCCGTCGTCGGGCGCAGGGCCGCGAGGACGCCGAGCGCGCTGCGCTCCAGGAAGTCGGCCAGCTCCGACGCGGGGATGCGGGGATCGGTCGCGGCCTCCACGAGGGCCTGCTCGGCGAACGAGATCCAGGCGTTCAGCGCGACGTCGAGGAGCGGACCGGACTCGACGCCGATCTCCTGGAAGGCGTCACGCAGGTGACCGGCGAGGACGTCGCGGGCGTGCTGCACGGTGGTGCGCACCTCCTCGTCCCCCGACGCCGCGCCGCGCACCAAGGAGTAGAAGGTCGCATCGTGGTCGTGCACGAACTCGACGAACCGGTCGAGGGTGTCGCGCAGGCGCTCGCGGGGCGGCAGCTCGGGGCGGGGCCGGGTCGCGTGCAGCATGGCGTCGCGCGCGGTGCGGACGATGGCGGAGTGCAGCCCCTGCCGGTTGCCGAAGTAGTAGTGCACGAGGCCGGGGGAGACGCCGGCCTGCGCCGCGAGGTCCTCGACGGTGACGGCCTCCAGCGGGCGGTCGGCGAGGGCCGCGACGCCCAGCGCGACGAGCTGCTGCCGACGTTCGTCGGGGCTCATCCGGGTGCGTCGCGCGGCTGCCATGACCAGAGCATATGTCCGCCCGCGAGGTCGCAGACGGGCCGCGCACCGCGGCCGGGGCGCGCTGCTGCGGGTCTATTGACGGCGCCTCAGTAAGGGGCGTACCGTCGCGACTCGTCGGCGACACAGGGGTCGCCAAGTCGTCTGTGGAGGGAAAATGAAGCTCAGCGCACTGACGCGCACGCGTCGAGGCCGTGCGATGCTCGCCGCGGTCCCGACGGTCGCGGTCCTCGGTGTTCTCATGGGCGGGGTCGCCCAGGGCGCCGTGCCCGTGTCGATGACCGTCTCCGGCCAGCAGTTCAAGATCTCGGCGGACACCCTCAAGGGGACCGGCTTCTCCCAGTACGCGGGCTCCACCAAGGACGCCCAGGGCAAGGTGCAGCCGGTCGCGATCGCGAACATCAAGGACGCGAAGCTGTACAACCTCTGCCAGTCGGTGAAGATCCCCAAGATGCCGCTGGGCCTGCTCATCACCGCGGGCACCGACAAGGACGCGCCGGTCGAGGCGACCGACCTGCAGATCGGCATGAGCGACCTGCGCGGCACCGCGACGTTCAACACGATCCGCATCGGTGTGGACGCGTCGACCGTCAACACCAAGGAGCACGGGTCCGAGGGCGACTTCGCGATGGACTCCGACGGGATCAACATCAAGGACCTGAAGCAGGTCTCGACGAGCACGTCGGCCGCGGTGTTCAAGCTCACGGACCTGCACCTGAAGATCTCCGACGGCACCGAGTGCTTCTGAGTCGCCCCGGAGTCAGGGAGGAGTCCGCGTGAGCGACGAGAGCACCTCGGTCGAGGCGTCCCCCGAGGGGCCGGCCACCCGCCGTCAGCGGTTCGCCGCATGGCGGGTGGCCCGGCCCTTCTGGGGCGGCGCCGTCACGATCCTGGCAGGGCTGGTCCTGTGGTTCTCGGGCCGGCTCCAGCTCGACAACATGGAGATCCAGCTCGGCATCGAGGGCATGCAGTCCACGCTGCTCCCGGTGGCCCTGGTGCTCCTCGGCGTGCTGGTGATGGTCCAGCCCCAGTTCCGGGTGTTCTACGGGGTCATCACGCTGGCGATCGCGGTCTACTCCCTGCTCGGCGTCAACCTCGGCGGCTTCGGGATCGGCATGGTCCTGGGCGTCGTCGGCGGCATCCTCGCGGTGTCGTGGATGCCGCGCACCACCGAGGACGGCACGACGGCGGGCTCGACGGCGGGCTCGGCGGGTCACACCGCCGAACCCGCCGCGGGCCCGGCCGACCCGCGGTCGGACGGCGAGGAGGTCACCCTCGCCGAGCTCCTGCCGTTCGAGGACCGGCCGGCGCGGGGCGGCCGGCACGCGTCGGTCGCGGCCGCGGTGGTCGTGCTCGCGCTCGGCAGCACCGGGGCGACGGCGGTGGAGACCGGCGTCGTCGCCCCCGCGCAGGTACGCACCGCGTCGGACTGCTGGGACCCGCTCGGCTGGCTCGAGTGGGCGTGCGGGTCCGCCGACGACCCGGGGGCGACGCCCAGCCCCTCGCCGTCCGCCACCGACGCCGGGACGACCGACGACGGGACCGCCGGGGGCGGCACGACCGACGGCGGCACGACCGACGACGGCGCGGCGACCGGTGACGGGGCGGGCGACACGGCCACGGAGCCCGGTGCCACCGCGTCGGGGGACGCGGGCGGCACCGGCTCCGGGTCGGGGGCCACGGTGATCGACCCGTCGGACGGCGCGGCAGGCGCGACGGCGGACGACCAGGCCGGGACGACCGACGACGCCGAGAAGTCCGACAAGACGTCCGACGAGAAGTCCGACGGCGAGAAGTCCGACGACGAGCCCACCGAGGCGGAGGCGCAGGATTCCGTCGAGAAGGAGGCTCGCCTCGAGCTCGGTCCGTGTGCGCGGATCACGTTCGGCGGCGAGTACGACCTCACCATCTCCCTGCCGGGGGACTGCGGCAGGCGCGAGGACGCGAACGTGTTCTCCCTCGACGCCGACCTCGAGACGCGTGACCTCCAGCTCCCGCTCACCGGCATCAACGGGATCGACGTCGTGAACGTCCCGGTGACGAACGACGGACCGCGGCGCGACGCCCTGCGCCTCTCGGTCGACTCCGTGAAGGTGCCCGGCTTCTGGCTCAAGACGTACGCCGACAACAACGGCACGCTGGGCGGCACGGTCACGGACGCCGACTCCGTGTCGATGCAGGGCAACGCGCAGATGTACATCTCGTCCATCCACGCGAACCTCCCCGACGGCGAGGACCTCGCCGACCTGGGGGAGCAGCTCGTCGGCGGTGCGTCGCTGGTGGAGATGCTGCTGGGCCTCACGGACGCGCGGATCGGGCTCATGGGCGCGACCTCGGACGTCCAGGTGTGGTCCGACTTCCGAGAGCAGGTCTGGGAGCAGTAGCAGCCGAGGTAGCACGAAGGGCGCCGAGGGGGACGTACTACCT
>NZ_JBHUWC010000223.1:0-5753 GCF_042670225.1 Isoptericola sp. NPDC057191
CCCTCACGACCGCACCGCGCACGGGCCCGGCGGCGCCCGCGCGCCGGCGCCCCGCGGCGCGCGTGTGGCGCGACCGCGTCCCCGGGATCGTCATGGGCGGCCCGGCCGTCCTGGTGTTCCTCGCGATGTTCATCGTCCCGATGATCCTGGCGTTCGTGCTCAGCCTGACCGACTGGAACGGCTACAGCCTGAGCTTCACCTTCATCGGGTTCGAGAACTACGCGGAGGCGTTCCGCAACCCGCGCACCGTGGACGCGGCGGTCTTCACCGCCGTCGTCGCCTTCGTCGGCACGGTCCTGTGCAACGGGGTGGGCCTCTTCATCGCGGCGCTCATCGCGGGCAACAGCCGCGCGAACACGCTGCTGCGCACGATCTTCTTCTACCCGTACATCATCAGCGCGCTGATCATCGGCTTCCTGTGGTCGGCGATGCTCTCCCCCGAGGGCGCGGTGAACGGCCTGCTGGGCCATCTCGGCGTCGCGCCGGTGCCGTTCCTCACCGAGGTCGCGTTCGCGAAGGCGAGCGTGATCCTCACGATCGTGTGGTCGCACTTCGGCTTCAACATGATCCTGTTCCTGGCGGGCATCAAGTCGGTGCCGACCGAGTACTACGAGGCCGCCACCGTGGACGGCGCCTCGAAGTGGCAGCAGTTCCGCCACGTGACGCTGCCGCTGATCGCCCCGGTGTTCACGGTGAACCTGGTGCTCACGCTGGTGGGGCTGCTCAAGGTCTACGACATCGTCCTGGCCCTGACCGACGGCGGCCCGGCCGCCTCGACCCAGACGATCGTCTACCAGATCCTGCGGGACTCGTTCGCCCAGTCCGAGCTCGGGTTCGGGGCGGCGCAGTCGGTGGTCCTGCTGGTCGTGACGGCGGTGCTGGGCCTCGCGGTGACGTTCGCGCGACGCGGCGCGGAGAAGAAGGTGGCGGACTGATGGCGACGACGACGCAGACGACGCAGGCGGCGCAGGCCGTGGCGAGCCGGCCGGGGCAGGCGGGCGGTGCTTCCTCCCCGGGCACGACGACGAACACCGCCCCCGCGCGCCGCCGCCGGCGCGAGCGGCCCGGAGCGGGCACCGTCCTCAAGTGGGCGGTGCTCGGCCTGGGCGCGCTCGTCATGCTGGTGCCGCTCTACATCATGGTGATCAACGCCTTCAAGCCGCAGGACGCGATCATCTCGTCGCCGCTGGCGATCACCCCCGACACGTTCAGCCTGGAGTACCTCCAGGCCGCGCTCACCAGCGAGAAGTTCAACGTGGTGAAGGCGTACGGCATCACGCTGCTGTTCGTGGCGCTGGTCAACGTGTGCGGCATCGCGCTCGCCGCCCCGGTCGCGTACGTCATCGCGCGGGGCCGGTCGAAGTGGCACCTGGGCCTGCTGCTGCTGTTCGTGTCCGGGCTGTTCATCCCCGGCCAGGTGACGCTGATCCCCGTCGTGTTCGTGCTGCGGGTGCTGGGCCTCATCAACACCATCCCCGGCTTCATCCTGTTCGAGACGGCGGCGACGCTGCCGGTGACGATCTTCCTGTTCTCCGCCTACCTGCGCACCGTCCCGCGCGACATCGACGAGGCCGCGGCCCTGGACGGTGCGGGCAAGATCCGGGCGTTCTGGTCGTGCATCTTCCCGATCATGCGGCCGGTCGTGGCGACGATCGTCGTGCTGAACTCGATCAGCGTCTGGAACGACTTCGTCAGCCCGCAGATCATCCTCGGCCCGGGCTCCGGCATCTACACCGTGACGACGGGCGTCTACGCGGCCGTGGGCGAGTTCTCCACCGACTACACGACCGTCTTCCCGACGCTGCTGCTGGCCGTGAGCCCCGCGATCCTGTTCTTCGTCCTCATGCAGCGGCACATCATCGGCGGCCTGGTCGCCGGGGCGACGAAGGGCTGAGCGCCGACATGAGCGAGACGACGGCACCCCGCGTGCCCACGACGCCGCTGCACGACGTCCCCGCCTGGGCCGTGCTCGAACGGCGCCTGTTCGACGCCACCGAGGAGGCCTGGCGGCTCTTCTCCGCCCGGTACACCGGGCCCGACGGCCGCATCCTGCACGCGGGCGGCTTCGAGCACCGTGACGGCGTCGACGACCTGTACGAGCCGTTCTTCAACTGGCCGGCGTTCTACGCCCTCGGCGGCAGCGACGAGATCCTCGCCGCGGCGAAGCACCACTTCGAGGGCGTGACGGCGCAGCTCGCCGAGGCCGGCATGCTCACCGGGGAGTACGAGAACGGGTACGACTGGTTCCACCAGGGCGAGTCGCTGCTGTTCTTCTACCAGCTGTGCGCGGCCGACCCCGGCGACGAGCGGTTCGCCGAGCGCGCCCGCCGGTTCGCCGCCCTGTACACGGACCCGGCGCACGGCAACTACGACCCGGCCCGCAACATCATCACGGCTCCGCACAACGGCGCGCGGGGACCTCTGGAGGGCCTGGGCACGGAGTGGCTCACCTACCCCGCGTCGCTCGACTACATGGAGGCGTACGGGCTGCCGCTGCACGGGCTGCCCGGCATCACGCGATGGGCCGACCTGGCGGACCCGGCGAAGGCGCAGCTCATGGGTGACGAGCTGCAGCGCCGGGCGGCCGGGGACACCGCGGTGAACCTGGCCGCGACGTCCCTGGTCACCAACCGCTGGCTGTACGACGGCGACGCCGCGTCGGCCGCGTGGGTGACGCGGTACGTGGACGGCTGGCGCGAGCGCGCCGCCAGCGGGCTCGCCCCGGGCGGCCTCATGCCGGACAACGTGGCGCCCGACGGCGCCGTCGGCGGCCTGCACGACGGCGCGTGGTACGGCGGCCACTACGGCTGGACCTGGCCGCACGGGCTGCACTCGGTGGGCATGAGCACGCTGATCGGCGCGATCAACGCGTCGTTCGTCTCGGGCGCGACGGCGGGCACCATGCCGGGCGGACGCGACGACGGTCCGCTCGACCTGGTGCGCACCATGCTCGACACGGCGCTGGACCACGCGGTGGTCGCCCCCGTCACCGAGACGCCCTTCAGCCTGCGCGGCAGCTGGCTCGAGCGGCTCGGGCCGCACGCCGCGGAGCCCACGACGCTGGTCCCGTACCGGTACGGCGCGGACGGCTGGTTCGACTTCGGCCCGCTCCAGCTCGACCTGCCCACCTGGCTGTGGTGGTGGACGCGCGACGACGCGGACCGCAAACGGCTGGACCGGGTGCTGGACGGCATCCCGGGCTCCGACGAGGTGCGGCCCTTCCGCGACAAGGTGGAGGCGGGCCACGAGGGGCCGTGGCTCGCGTTCCTCGACGGCTCGCTGCCGGACTACCCGGAGCGGGCGCTGTCGATGGCGCTCGGCCAGCTCGCCCGCCGCGTGGCGGTGATGGACGCGGAGCCGGTGGACCCCGAGACCGTGCACCTGCACTTCTGGCAGCGCGCCAACCCGGTCGTCACGGAGGTGCTCGGGCAGCTCGTGACCGGCACCCCGCAGACCCTGTACAACGGCGGGCTGCCGTTCGCGGCGGTCGCGTACACCGACGCCGACCGCCGGCGCCCCGGCCTACCGCCGGACGTCGCGGCGCTCGTCTGCGGCCTCGACCGCGACGCCGACGGCTCGGGGCACATCGAGCTGAGCCTCGTCAACCTGTCGCCGACGCACGCCCGCCGCGTGCGCGTGCGGCCGTCGCGGTTCGGCGAGGAGCGCCTCACGGGCGTCGTCACGCGGGGCGAGGACGGCGGCGTCTGGCCGGGCCCCTCGACGGCGTCGGCCGGCGTCGCCGGGGCGCGCTCGACCGCCACCGTGCCGCTCGACGCGCCCGACCTGCTCGTCGAGCTGCCGCCCAGCCACCGCGCGGACGTCGTCCTGCTCACCGCGCCTGCCACGACTGCGCCGCGGCACCACCTGCTGCACCACGAAGGAGCCTGACCATGACCCAAGCCCTCACCACCGACGGGATGCCCGCCGACCCGACCGCGGGCCTCGTCCGGCCCGACGTCACGCTGCCGGTCCGCGGCCCGGCGTTCGAGCGGGCGGACGCGGCGGCCGTCGAGCGGCTGGGCCGGGTGTCCTCGGCGACCGCCTGCGCCAAGCTGCACGGCCTCGGCATCCGGCACTCGTTCGTCGAGGGGCCGCGGCCGCTCAAGCCGGGGTACCAGGTGGTCGGCTCCGCCCTCACGCTGCAGTTCATGCCGCAGCGCGAGGACCTCGCGGCCGGCGACGAGCAGGAGTACGTGGAGCGGCACACGGCGCTGTGGCACGTGCTGGAGACCGTGCAGCCCGGCGACGTGCTGGTGGTCCAGGCGTACGGCAGCCGCTTCTCCGGGTGCGTGGGCGACATCCTCGCGCGCTACTTCCAGCGCAAGGGCGGGGCAGGCATGGTCGTCGACGGCCGCATCCGCGACTCCGGGAAGATCCGCGACCTGGGCCTGCCGGTGTGGTCCACCGGCGTCACGCCGCACTACGCCTCGCAGTCCGAGCTGTTCCCGTGGGCCTTCGACGTGCCCGTCGCCGTCGGCGGCGTGCTGTGCATGCCGGGCGACCTCGTCGTCGCCGACGACGACGGCCCCGTCATCGTGCCCCGCGCGATGGCCGACCAGGTGGTCGCCTCCGCGCAGGACCACGAGGAGTGGGAGGGGTTCAGCCGCCTGCGCCTCGACGAGGGCGCGCGCCTGAGCGACTACTACCCGCTGACCCCCGACACGCGAGGGGAGTTCGAGGCATGGCGTTCCGCGCAGGGCTCCGCCCTCTGACGGCGGCCGGCGACGGTGACGGCGGCGGCGCGGACACCGTCGCCGCGTCGTCGTTCGGGCTCGGCTGCGCCCCGATCGGCAACCTGTTCACCCCGGTGGAGCAGGCCGACGCCGAGTCGACGGTCGGACGCGCGCTGGAGCGCGGGATCCGCTTCTTCGACACGGCGCCGCACTACGGCGCAGGGGTCAGCGAGCAGCGCCTCGGCGCCGCGCTGTCCGGCGTCGACCGCGACACCGTGGCCCTGGCGACGAAGATCGGGCGCACGATCGTGGACGCCGACGGCGCCGCCGTCCCCACCGGCGGCACCGGCACGGGCACCGTGGGCGACCTGAGCCGCGACGGCGTGCTGCGGTCGCTCGAGGGCAGCCTCGCGCGCCTGCGCACCGACCGCGTCGACCTGCTGTACTTGCACGACCCGGAGGACGTGGACGCCGCCCTGCGCGGTGCGCTGCCCGCGCTGCTGGAGCTGCGCGACCAGGGCGTCGTGCGCGCCGTCGGCGTGGGCATGGTGCGGACGGAGCCCGTCGCACGGTTCGTGCGCGAGGCCGCGGGCGTGCTGGACGTCGTCATGCCCGCCGGTCGGGTCACCCTCCTCGACCGCACGGCGCTGGACGACCTGCTGCCCGCCGCCCGCGAGCGCGGCGTCGGGGTGGTCGCCGCGGGGGTGTACAACTCCGGCGTGCTCGCGGACCCGGTCGCCGCGCCGTTCTTCGACTACCACCCCGCGTCGCCGGGGCAGGTGGAGCGCGCGCTGCGCATGGCTGCGGCGTGCGAGGCGGCGGGCGTCGACCTCCCGACCGCGGCCGCGCGCTACCCGCTGCGGGTGCCGGGCGTGGAGGCCGTCGTCGTGGGGGCGCGCACCCCGGGCGAGGTGGACGTCTTCGCCGACGCCGCGGACGCCGTCGTCCCCGAGACCCTGTGGGCCGAGCTCGACGCCGTCGCGGCGCCGACCGTCGTTAGACCGTGACCGTGACCGTGACACCCCCACCCCCGGGTGCCGAACAGGTGGTTACTCACGTTCCCAACGCTGAGAACGTGAG
>NZ_JBHUWC010000224.1:0-5631 GCF_042670225.1 Isoptericola sp. NPDC057191
GCCGACGGCCCGCTCGTCGCGTCCCACCGACGCGGCAGTTCGGGGGCGCGTCGGCACTTCGAACTGCCGACGCGACCCCGAGCTGCCGCCGTGATCAGCCCCGGCTGGCGATCACCCGGTCGAGAGCGTCTACCGCGGCTTCGAGGACCGACTCGTCGACGGTGAGCGCGGGCCGGAAGCGGACGGACCGCTCGCCGCAGCCGAGGATGAGGAAGCCCTCGTCGTGCAGGCCGGCGAGGACGGCGTCGCGCACCTCGCGGGAGGGGAGCGAGACGGCGCACATGAGGCCACGGCCGCGGGGGTCGGTGACGACGCCCGGGTGGGCGGCGGCCAGCTTCTCCAGGCGCGCGAGCAGGCCGGCGCCGACGCGCGCGGCGCGCCCGACCAGGTCCTCGGCCTCGATCACCTCGAGGATGCGGCGGGAGCGCACCATGTCGACGAGGTTGCCGCCCCAGGTGGAGTTGATGCGCGACGACACGTGGAAGACGTTGTCGCCGACCTCGTCGACGCGGCCGCCGGCCATGACGCCGCACACCTGCGCCTTCTTGCCGAACGCGACGACGTCGGGCTGCACCCCGAGCTGCTGGTACGCCCAGGCGGTGCCGGTCATGCCGACGCCGGTCTGCACCTCGTCGAGCACGAACAGGGCGTCGTGCTCGCGGCACAGCGCCTGCATGGCCTGGAGGAACTCGGCGCGCAGGTGGTGGTCGCCACCCTCGCCCTGGATCGGCTCGGCGACGAAGCACGCGATGTCGTGCGGGTGCGCCTCGAACGCGGCGCGGGCCTCGGCGAGGGCCTGCGCCTCGAGCGCCTCGACGTCGCGCGGGGTGCCGTCGGCGTCGTGCCCGGGGTAGGGCGAGGAGATGCGCGGCCAGTCGAACTTGGGGAACCGGGCGACCTTGCCGGGCTCGGTGTTGGTGAGCGACATGGTGTAGCCGGAGCGGCCGTGGAAGGCGTGGCGCAGGTGCAGCACGCGCGTGCCGAGCTCGGCCGAGCGGCCGTGCGCCTCGTTGTGCCGCGACTTCCAGTCGAACGCGACCTTGAGCGCGTTCTCGACGGCGAGCGCGCCGCCGTCGACGAAGAAGAGGTAGGGCAGGGCCGGGTCGCCCAGCACGCGGGCGAAGGCGTCGACGAACCGGGCGAGCTCGACGGTGTAGACGTCGGAGTTGGACGGCTTGTTGATCGCCGCGCGCGTGAGCTCCGCGCGGAACTCCGGGTCGCGGACGAGGGCGGGGTGGTTCATGCCCAGGGGGTTGGAGGCGAAGAAGGTGAACAGGTCGGTCCACTCGCGGCCGTCGCGGGCGTCGACGAGGGTCGCGCCCTGCGACCGCTCGAGGTCGAGCACGAGGTCGAAGCCGTCCACGAGCAGGTGCTCGCGCAGCGACTCGAGGACGGCGGCGGCCTCGATCGAGCCACCGACGCTGGGGGCCGTGCGCTGAGAGATTGTCTCGGTCATACCCCGACCGTAGGGGAGAACTTTCGGTCAAACCAGAGTTTGGCCGGAAGAAGTGTGGTCAACCGGCGATCGGGCGTCCTTCGAAGTAGGTCCGCAGCACGATGGTGGAGCGCGTGGACACGCTCGCCTCGCGGCGGATCACGCCCAGCAGGTCCTCCAGGTCGCTGGGCGACGGCACCCGCACCAGCAGCAGGTAGTTCGCGTTGCCCGCGACCGACCAGCACGCCTCGATGCCGGGCACGTCGCGCAGCCGCTCGGGCGCGTCGTCGGCCTGCGACTGGTCCAGCGGCGTGATCTCGACGTACGCCGCGATCGGCAGCCCCGCGGCCTCGGGGTCGACGACGGCGCGGTAGCCCGTGATCACGCCGCGCGCCTCCAGCTTGCGCACCCGCGCCTGCACGGCGGACTGCGACAGCCCGGTCACGCCGGCGAGCGCGGCCAGCGTGGCCCGCCCGTCGCCCTGCAGGGCGCGCACGAGCGCCCGGTCGACCTCGTCCTCGAGCATGCCTGGTCCTCTCCCGTCCCTGTCCCCACCGGTCCCCGCACGTCCCCCGCACCGTCATCGTGGGCGACGCACGCGCGCCGGTCCACCCCGTCCCTGCCACCGGCTCGCGCCGGCGACAGGTCAGCCCGCGACCTCGGCGGCCTCCAGCCAGGCCAGCTCCAGCTCTTCCTTCTCCGCCGCGAGCTCCCGCAGCTTCTGGTCGAGCGCGGCGACGGCGGTGTAGTCGGTGGCGTCGGCGGCCATCTGATCGTGCAGCGCCTTCTCCTCGTCGGAGATCCGCCCCAGCCGCCGCTCGACCCGCGCGATCTCCTTCCGCGCGGCCCGCACCTCCGCCGCCGACGCCTTCAGCCCTCCCCCACCGGACGACGCCGCGCTGCCGCCACCATCCCCGGACCGAGGCTGCGGCGTCGCGCCACCCGAGGCGACGACCGCCCCGCGGGCGGCGTCGGGGGACGCCTCGTCGCGAGGCTGGACGGGCCTGGCGGGAGAGCCCGAGGAACGAGGGCTCGGATGGACGCCTCGCGACGAGGCATCCGCCGCCGTCGTCCCCCTGCCCCCCTCGGCCCGACCCCTGCGCAGCTCCAGGTACTGCTCCACCCCGCCGGGCAGGTCCCGCAGCGCGCCGTCGCCGAGCAACGCCCACTGGCGGTCGCACACCCGCTCCAGGAGGTACCGGTCGTGGGAGACGACGATGAGCGTGCCGGGCCACCCGTCGAGCAGGTCCTCGACGGCGGCGAGGGTGTCGGTGTCGAGGTCGTTGGTGGGCTCGTCGAGCAGCAGCACGTTGGGCTCGGAGACGAGCAGGCGCAGCAGCTGGAGGCGCCGCCGCTCGCCGCCGGAGAGGCTGCGGACGACGGTGTGGGCGCGCTCGCGGGTGAAGCCGAGCCGTTCGGTGAGCTGCCCGGCAGTGAGCTCCTTGCCGTCGACGACGACGGTGCGCTTCTCGCGGTCGACGACCTGCACGGCGGTGAGGTGGCCGACGTCGTCGAGCTCGCCGACGTCCTGGGTGAGCTCGGCGACGTGCACGGTCTTGCCGCGGCGGACGCGGCCGGAGTCGGGTGCGCGGCGGCCGGCGAGCAGGGACAGCAGCGTGGTCTTGCCGGCGCCGTTGACGCCGACCACGCCGTACCGGTCGCCGGGGCCGAGGCGCCAGGTGACGTCGTCGAGCAGGACGCGGCGGCCGCCGGTGTCGTCCCGGGCGGGGACGGTGACGGTGACGTCCTCCAGGTCGAGCACGTCCTTGCCGAGCCGGCGGGTGGCCATCTGGGTGAGTTCGAGGGTGTCGCGGGGCGGCGGCTCGTCGTCGATGAGCGCGGCGGCGGCGTCGAGCCGGAACTTGGGCTTGGACGTGCGGGCGGGGGCGCCGCGCTTGAGCCAGGCGAGCTCCTTGCGCAGGAGGTTGTTGCGCTTCTCGGCGGCGGTGGCGGCCTGCCGGGCGCGCTCGGCGCGCGCGAGGATGTAGGCCGCGTAGCCGCCGTCGTACCCGTCGACGCCGCCGGAGCCGTCGCCGCGCACCTCCCAGGTGCGCGAGCAGACGGCGTCGAGGAACCAGCGGTCGTGCGTGACGACGACGAGCGCGCCGGTGGCGCCGGGGCGCCCGTAGCGGGCGGTGAGGTGCTCGGCGAGCCAGGCGACGCCTTCGACGTCGAGGTGGTTGGTGGGCTCGTCGAGCAGGAGCACGTCGGGGTCCTCGACGAGCAGCGCGGCGAGCGCGACGCGCCGCCGCTGCCCGCCGGAGAGCGTGGAGGCGGGCTGGTCGAGGTCGAGGTCGGCCAGGAGCCCGGCGTGCACGTTGCGGAGGCGGGCGTCGGACGCCCACTCGTGGGTGGCGTCGTCGCCGTGCACGAGGTCGCGGATGGTCGCCGCGTCGTCGTCGACGTCGCGCTGGACGAGCATGCCGAGCCGCGAGCCGCCGACGCGCGTGACGCGGCCGGCGTCGGGCGCCTGGGTGCCGGCGAGCAGCCGCAGCAGGGTGGACTTGCCCGCCCCGTTGGGCCCGACGACGCCGACGCGGTCGCCGTCGTCGAGCCCGAGGGAGACGTCCTGCAGGAGGGTGCGAGTTCCGATGGTCAGCGCGATGCCGTCCGCGCCGAGAAGATGTGCCACCCCCCGAGGGTAGTCGTCAGTGCTGGTGCCCCCCGCAGGGCTGCTCGGCGGGCAGGGCAGGGTCGGCGTGCTCGATGAGCTCGCGCGCCTGCTCGGGGAACCAAGCCCCGGCGGGCGGGTCCTGCATGCCGCGCTCGGGGTCCAGCGGCCCGCCCGTGCCGCGGAAGCACTCGCCGTCGGACTCGCCGGGGACCTTGATCCACAGGCGCGCGTCCACGTACGGGTCGTCCGTCTCGAGGTCGGGCAGCTGCCCGAGCCCGCGGTCCGGCGGGTTGCACCAGACCTCGGGGTCCGTGTACTTGCCCGCCGGGGCTGCCCAGGAGCCCTGGCCGTTGCGGCTGGTGTCGAGGACGGCGTGCTTCTGCGTCGCGACGTCGCGCACGAGGCCCTGGTCGGCGAACGCCTGGTCGTAGGTGGCGTCGGTGAGGTGCCAGGTGGAGGTGTCGTCGAAGGTCGCCGGCCAGTACTGGCTCTGGCACGACGTGGCGGGGAACGACGAGCGGGTGGTGAGAGCGAGGCAGTCGCTGACCCAGCTCGCGTAGTGCGCGAGCCGGTCGTCGCTCTCGTAGTTGGACACGTTGACGAAGAACCCGTCCGCCTTCGCGACGTTCGCGCGGGTGAGGCGGACGGTGGCGTCGCCGGGGCTGAGCCAGCTGCTGCCGGTGCCGTCGAGGTACACCTGCGTGCGCGGGAGGGCGGACAGCACGTCGACGGCGTGCGAGAGCTGCGCGAAGCGCTGGTCGGCGGCGGTGGCGGGGTCGAGCTGGTCGGGGCGGCAGCTCTCCAGGTTGCCGTTGATGTCGGTGTGCCAGGGGATCACGCCGAGGCCGTCGGGCTCGACGACGACGATGGCCTGGCGCTTGCCGATGCCGGCGGCGAGGCCTTCGATCCAGCGTGCGTAGGCCTCGCCGTCCGCGGCGCCGCCGGCCGAGTACAGGGAGCAGTCGCGGTACGGGATGTTGTACGCGACGAGGACGGGCACCGCGTCTGCCCTGGCCGCGCGGGCGGTGAGGTCGGCAGCGGCGCGGCGCACCTCGCGGGGGGTCCCGTCGGTGAACCAGGTGGCCGACGGGATGCGGGCGAGGCGCAGCGCGTCCTCGCGGGCCTGGCCGGTCAGGTCGGCGGCGTGCTCGACGGTCGAGCTGTGCGGGTCGACGTAGATCCCGCCGAGCTCCGTGTCCCAGCGGCCGTGGTGGCCGTTCCTTTGGCCGTTCCTTTGGCCGTTCCCTTGGCCGTTCCCTTGGCCGCCCTCGTGCCCGTGTCCGGGTCCGTGGGCGGTGGCGGTGGGGGCTGCGGCGAGCCCGGCCGCCGCGACGAGCAGCGCTGCGGCCAGCGCGACGGCGCGGTTGCGCCGGTTCGATGACGTCATCGTCGTGGTCTCCTCAACATCGTTGTCCGAAGGAACCGTTGTCCGAAGAAAGCTGCCATGGAAGCGCTCCCACACCCGCACCTGCCCGAGAGGGGAACGGCTCCGACTGCACTCGCGAGTGCACCACGCCGTGCCGGGACGGTCAAGGCCTGCCGCCGCGCCCTCCACGACGCGAGCTGCCGCGCCGTCCGGTCG
>NZ_JBHUWC010000225.1:0-5624 GCF_042670225.1 Isoptericola sp. NPDC057191
GAATTCCCGCCGATTCCGTACCCACAGCAGGGCCGTGGTCAGCCGAAGTTGACGCCCTGGGCCAGGGGCAGCTCGGTGGAGTAGTTCACCGTGTTGGTGACGCGCCGCATGTACTGCTTCCACGAGTCGGAACCGGACTCGCGGCCGCCGCCGGTGGACTTCTCCCCACCGAACGCGCCGCCGATCTCGGCCCCGGACGTGCCGATGTTGACGTTGACGATGCCGCAGTCGGAGCCGACCTCGGACAGGAACGTCTCCGCCTCCCGCACGTCGAGGGTGAAGATCGCGCTGCTCAGCCCCTGCGGGACGTCGTTGTGCAGGGCGATCGCCTCGTCCAGCGTGTCGTACGTGAGCAAGTAGAGGATCGGCGCGAACGTCTCGCGACGCACGACGTCCGTCTGGGCCGGCATCCGCACGAGCGCCGGCGACACGTACGCCGCGCCCGGCGCCCCGTCGACGTCCACCACGTCGCCACCGACCACCACCGTGCCGCCGTCGGCCCGCGCCTCCTCGAGCGCGGCGAGCATCCGCTCGCGCGCCCCGGTGTCGGTGAGCGGCCCGACGAGCGTGCTGTCGGCGCGCGGGTCGCCCACGGGCAGCCCGGCGTAGACGGACTCGAGGCGGTCCACGAGGTCGTCCACGACGGACGAGTGCACGATGAGCCGGCGCAGCGTTGTGCAGCGCTGCCCTGCCGTGCCGGCGGCGGCGAACACGATGCCGCGCACGGCCAGGTCGAGGTCCGCGGACGGCGCGACGACGGCCGCGTTGTTGCCGCCGAGCTCCAGCAGGTACCGGCCCCCGCGCCCGGCGACGACGGGCGCCACCTGCTGCCCCATGCGCTCCGACCCGGTGGCCGACAGCAGCGCCACGCGCCGGTCCTCGACCAGCGCCTGCCCTGCCTCCCGGGCGCCGAGCACGACCTGGCTCACCGCCTCCGGGAACCCGGCCTCCGCCAGCGCGCGGCGCAGCAGCGCGTTCGACGCGAGCGCGCTCAGCGGCGTCTTCTCGCTGGGCTTCCACACGACGGTGTCGCCGCAGACCAGCGCGACGGCCGTGTTCCACGACCACACCGCGACGGGGAAGTTGAACGCGCTGACTACGCCGACGACACCGAGAGGGTGCCACTGCTCCATGAGGCGGTGGCCGGGGCGCTCGGACGGCATGGTGCGCCCGCCGAGGGAACGGGAGAGCCCGACCGCGTAGTCGCAGACGTCGATCATCTCCTGCACCTCGCCGAGAGCCTCGGAGGTGATCTTGCCCGCCTCGATCGTCACCAGCTCGGCCAGGTCGGCCTTGTGCTCGGTGAGCAGCTCGCCGAGGCGGCGCACGACGCTCCCGCGGACCGGCCCGGGCACGGACCGCCAGGTGCGGAACGCCTCGGCGGCGGCGCCGACCGCGGCGTCGACCTCCGCGGCGCCCGCCTCCGGGAGACGCAGCAGCTCCTCGCCGGTGAGCGGCGAGACGACGGGCAGCCCGCCCTGGGCCGGGGCGGCCGGGACCTCGGCCCCGATGCGCGCCAGCGCGCCCAGCGCGGCGTCGCGCAGCTCGTCGCCGAGGGCGCCCGCAGCGGTCGTGGTGGTGTCGGTGGTGGTCATGCGTCGGCTCCCGTGCTCGTGGTGGTGGCGTTGGCGGGCGTCGCGGCCAGGGTCTCCGGCGCGACGCCGAGGTGGTGCGCAGCGGCGGTGAGCGAGCCCGCCACCTGCGCCGCGTACAGGTCGAACGGGTCGTACAGCTCGCGCCCGACGGCGCCGGCCATCCAGTCGGCGTCGCGCTCCGCACCGGCCTGGCTGGCGTCCTTGGACCCCTCCTCGGTGAGGTTCGACTGGAAGATGCCGGCGACCGACCGGGGCAGGAAGTCCTCGTAGACGACCGGCTCGCGCGTGAGCGCACCGTCGGCGGAGACCTCGTACGTGAAGTAGCCGAGGCCCTGCGCGACGAGGCCCGCCTCGGAGTCCGGGAACGTCTGACGCCAGACGTCGGGCGTGGCGCCCTGCACGATCGCGGCGTCGTACCGGGCGCGGCCCTCGCGGGTGAGCGCGATGCCGCGCGCCTCGACCTCCCCGAACCGCACCCGCAGCGAGTCCTGCACGACCTGCCCGTCCGGCGTGCGGAACGTGCGCGGCTCCGCGAGCGCCCGGAACGACGTCTGCCGCAGCAGCACGTCCGGTCCCTCCCACAGCGGCGGGCCCTGGATCGCGTCGATCATCGTGATGCCGCGCGCTTCCATGCGGGCGTACAGGTCGTCGATGTCGAGCACGCGCGGCGTGAGGTGGTTGATGTGCGTGGACGCGACGCCGCCGATGTCGGCCGCGACGGCGGAGACGGCCTCCAGCTCGCGGTACCACGCCTGGTCGACGGGCTCGTGGGACAGCTCGAACGCCTCGGTGGCCAGCCGCAGGAAGGTCGCCGCGTCGTCGCCCGCCAGGCCGCCCTCGGCCTCGGCGCGGTCGGCGAGCGCCAGCAGCTCGGGGCGGAACAACGTCCTGGCGGCCAGGAAGCGTTCGAGGCGCTGCTGCAGGTCGGCGCCGAAGAACCGGCGGTCGCCGGGGACCAGCATGGAGGTGAAGACCCGGAACGGGTTGCGCGCGAGCTCCGCGCGGTCCACGGGGCGGAACGCCGTGGAGATCACGGGCACGGACGACGACGAGGCGTCGCGCAGGTCGTAGAAGCCCACGGGGCGCATGCCCATCGCGCCGAAGACCCGCGCGACCTGCTGGAGCTCGGTGGGCGTGCCCACCCGGATGGCGCCGTGCCGTTCGGCGGTGACGCGCTCGATGCTCCCGAGCCGCTCGGCGTCGGCCCCCTGGGCGCGCACCACGTCGGCGTTGACGTCGTGGGACACCTCGAGCAGGGTCGTGTACGCGGGCACCTCGCGGCCGTACATGTCGGACAGCGAGCGGGCGAACGCCGCGCGCAGCTGCCAGGGTTCGTGGAAGGTGTCGTGGGACGTCACGGTGCGTGCTTCCTCTCTCAGATGATGTTGGCCTCGGCGCGCGACCGTCGCGCGCCGAAGCGGCCGGCGTCGAACCCGGAGACGTCGACCCCGTGGGCCGCGGGCGTGCCGGCCCGCCCGAGGTAGAGGTCGGTCACGGACTCGCCCACGGCGGGTGCCTGCAGGAAGCCGTGCCCGGAGAACCCGCACGCGTAGAGCACGCGGGCTCCCGTGCCGCCGGGGGGCGCGGCCTCGCCGATGAGGGCGTCGTGGTCGGGCGTCAGCTCGTAGAGCCCGGCCCAGCCACCGGCGAGCGGCGCGTCGGCGAGGGCCGGGGTCGCGCGGGCGGCGAGCTCGCGCAGCCACGGCTCCCACGCGGGGTCGTAGGCGACGTCGAACCCGACCGGCGTGCCCGGCTCGGAGGCACCCAGCAGCAGCGTGCCGCGGGCGTCGGCGTTGTGCAGGTAGTAGGTGGTGCCGAAGTCGATGGTGAACGGCACCGTCGGGGGTGCGGGCTCCAGGGGCGCGGTGAGGGCGATCTGCCGGCGCACCGGCTCCACGGGCAGGTCGAGGTCGACGAGCGCCCCGACGGCGCGCGACCAGGCGCCGGCGCACACCACGAGGGCGGGCGCCGTGACGCGGCCGGACGGCGTGACGACGGTCAGGCGGCCACCGGTCGCGGGCTCGACGGCGGTCACGGGCGCGCCGGTGACGACGGTGGCTCCGTGGCGGCGCGCGCCGTCCGCGTAGCCGGCCACGACGGCGCCGGGGTGCGCCCAGCCGTCCCGCGGCGAGTAGGCCGCTCCGGCGTACGCGGTCGCCGACAGGTAGGGGTTGAGGCGGCGCGCCTCGGCGACGGTGAGCAGCCTGCTGTCGACGCCTCGGGCGCGCTGCATCGCCACGGACTGCGCGAACAGCTTGACGTCGTCGTCGGTGGGCAGCGCGAACAGGTAGCCGTGCTGCCGCAGCCCGACGTCCGCCCCCGGACGCTGCCGGAACCGTTCGAAGAGCTCGAGGCTGCGGCGGCCGAGGTCGACGTTCGCGGGGTCGGAGAACTGGGCGCGCACCCCGCCGATCGGCTTGCCGGAGCTGCCCCGTCCCAGCTCGCCGGCCTCGAGCAGGACGACGTCGGCCCCCGCCTCGGCCAGGTGGAACGCGACGGACGTCCCCATCACGCCGCCTCCGACCACCACCACGTCCGCCGCCGACGGCGTCGCACCACCCTGCACCCGACCCTCCTCGCTCGGCGTCCCTGCTCGCGGGGCGCGACGTCGTCGGCGCACGCCCTCGTCGGCGCCCCGGACCCATCGTGCTGGACGTCGAGCGTCCAGGACCATCGAAGGTTCGTCCGGTATTCCCTTCAAGGTTCTTGAACGGTTACGCTGGCGGCATGGAAGGGTCGCGCGACCTGCCGTGGGCCGGTCTCCGAGCTCTGCGGGCGCTCGCCGAGCACCGCACGATGACGGCCGCTGCCGCCGCCCTCGGCTTCACCACGGGCGCGGTCTCCCACCAGCTCACCGCGCTCTCCCGCGCCCTGGGGACCGAGGTCGTGCGCCCCCACGGCCGTGGCGTCTCGCTGACCGAGGCGGGGCTCGCCCTCGCGGAGCGCACCGAGCCGCTGCTGGCCGCCCAGCGCGACGCCGTCGACGCCGCACGGGCGGCCGGGGGCGGCGCGACCGGCACCGTCCGCGTCGGCGCCTTCGCGACCGTGGCAGCGAGCCTCCTGCCCCAGCTCGTGGCCCGCCTCGCGGCCGCGCACCCGAAGATCACGCTCGTGGGCATCGAGCTCACCGTCGACGACGTCGCCGGCGCGGTACGTCGCGGCGACGTGGACCTCGGGCTCGGCCTGGACTACCCCGGCGCGCCCATCCCGAGGCTGCCGGGCACCGTGCTCCGGCCTCTGCGCACCGAACGGTTCGAGCTCGTCTCGGCCGCCACCACGGACCTGCCGGCCCGGCTGCACCTCGCCGACGTCGCCGAGCTCCCCTGGATCCTGCCGCCGCTGCCCACGCACTTCGGCGTCGCCGTCCGCGGCGCGTGCCGGGCGGCCGGCTTCGAACCGCGTGCCGCGCACGAGGTGAACGACACCTCCACGACCCTGGCCCTCGTCGCCCAGGAGCTCGGCGTCACGCTCGCGACGCCGATCATGCTGAGCCTGCGTCCCGCGCACGACGTGCGCACCACGACCCTCCACGACCTGGTGGAGCGGGAGATCGTGCTGCTCGAACCGACGACGGCGCCGCGCCGTCCCGCCGTGGACGCCGTGGCACGCACGATCGAGACGGTCGTCCACGGCACGGGACGGCCGTTCTCGATCAGCTTGTGACGGTCAACACGGACGTAGCCGACAACGTGCGTGTATCGGGACGACGTGGGACCGTCTTTTCATCACGCCGCCGCACGGGCGGTGCGAAGAGACTGGAGGTTCCCATGCCCGCATGGCTCATCCTCATCATCATCGGGGTCGTCCTCGTGATCCTCGGTGTCGCGACCAACATCGGCCAGTTCCTCATCTGGATCGGTGTGATCGTGCTGGTCGTGAGCCTGGTGCTCGGCCTGCTCCGGCGAAACCGCACCTGATCGAGCGCAGGCGCGGCACAGGGACGCCGCACAGCAACAACGACGGGGCCCGGGTCCGCAGCTGCGGACCCGGGCCCCGTCGTTGTGGGCGCGGGGTCAGAACGCCGCGAGG
>NZ_JBHUWC010000226.1:0-5529 GCF_042670225.1 Isoptericola sp. NPDC057191
CCGCACGGGGTGCCCGGCCGCGGTCCGTCCGCGGCGCGACGCGCCGACTTGTCTCCCGTGCCCGCACGCCGCACACTCCCGGCGTGCCCACCGTCGAGCCCGACCGCCCGCAGCCCGAGGACGAGACCGCCCCGGTCGGCCTCGGACCCGACCCGTCCGTGCTGTCCCTGCTCGGCCTGGACGGCGACATGCTGCGGGTGTACCGGGCGGCCCTGCGCACCGGGGCGACGTCGTCGGGCGAGCTGGCCGCGCTCGCGGGGATCGACGTCGACGGGGCGGAGCGCGGGCTCGCTCGCCTCGCGGCGGACGGCTTCCTCACGGCCTTCGGGGCCGTGGCCCCGCGCGCGGCCCTGCGGTCGGTGGTCACGCGGCGGATGGCGGAGCTCGCGGCGCGGGAGGCCGAGCTGCGCACGGTGGACGCGATGGTGGACGGCCTCGCCGACGGGCTCTGGCCCTCCGACGCGCGGCTGCCGGTCAGCGACGCCAGCCTCGTGGTGGGCACGCCCGAGATCGCGCGGCTGACGACCCACCTCGTGATGTCCGCGCGGCGCGAGGTGCTCGTGCTGGACACGCCGCCGTACGTCCAGCTCGGGGCCGGCCGCCCGGGCGACGCGTCCACGCACTTCAGTGTCGGGGCGGACGACGACGTCGACCAGGCCCTGGCCCGCGGCGTCGTGTCGCGCCGCATCGTCTCCCAGGAGGGCCTGGACGTCCCCGGCCGGGCCGAGGGGATCCTCGAGCTCGGCGGCGCGGGGATGTCCGTCCGCGTCCGCGCGACGCTGCCCACCAAGCTCCTCGTCGTGGACCGCGAGACCGCGCTGCTGCCGCCGTCCGCGTCCGCCGACGCCACGACGACGGCCCTGGTGCTGCGCGGCGGCCTGCTCGCGCACGTCCTCGTGCCGCTGTTCGAGGCGCTGTGGGACGACGCGGTGCCGATCGCCGGCCCGGGGGACGACGACCGGCACCCGGACGGCGCGCTCACCGCCGAGGAGCGCGAGCTCCTCACGATGCTGGCGGCAGGCCTCAAGGACGAGGCCGTGGCGCGCCAGCTCGACGTGCACGTGGCCACGGCCCGCCGGCGCATCACCGCCCTGCTGACGCGGCTGGGCGCGACCAGCCGCTTCCAGGCCGGCGTGCAGGCGGCCCGGCGCGGCTGGCTCGGGGACGTCTGACGGAGCCCCTGACTGCAACGGGCGGTGACGTCACCCCACTCTCGACGTCACCACCCGCCGGTCGGCGACGGTCACCGCGTACGTCTCGCCCGTGACGACCAGCGTCGCGCGCGGCGTCGCGGTGCCCGGCAGCTCCCGCTTCTCCGCACGACGCGCGCTGGTGATGGCGCCGCCGGTGGCACCCTGCACGTCCTCGGCGTCCACCTCGGGGGTGGCGGCCACGTGCGACCCGACCCACACCTCGACGTCGCCCGGCTCGACGACGCGCACCAGGCGGCGGTCGGCGAACGCGAGGCGCGTGGTGGGGACGTCGAACCGCACGACGACGGACTCCCCCGGCTCCAGCGCGACCCGGTGGTACGCGAGGAGCTGCGCCACGGGCCGGGTGACGGACCCGTGCACGTCGCGCCCGTAGAGCTGCACGACGTCCGACCCGGCGAGCGTCCCCGTGTTGGTGACCCGCACCGCGGCCGCGAAGTCGCCGCCCGCAGCGACCTCGGCGTCCACGTCCAGGTCGGTGTACGCGAACGACGTGTACGACAGGCCGAACCCGAACGGGCGCAGCGGCGTCGAGTCGGTGGACGTGACGTCCGACGGGCCGCCGAGCACCGGGTGCAGGTAGGAGTACGGCTGCGCGCCCGCCGACCGAGGCAGCGACACGGGCAGCCGCCCCGACGGGTTGACGGCGCCGGCGATCGCCGCGGCGACGGCGGTGCCGCCCTCCTCCCCCGGGAAGAACGCCTGCAGCACGGCACCCGGCCGACGGTCCCCGTCGTCCCCGGTGACGTCGAGCGCCCAGTCGATCGCGTACGGGCGGCCGCTGAGCACCACCATGACGACGGGGGTGCCGGTGGCCAGCACGGCCTCGACGAGGCCCCGCTGCACGCCGGGCAGCTCCAGCGACTCCGCGTCGTTGCCCTCGCCCACGGTGCCGCGGCCGAACAGGCCCGCGTGGTCGCCGACCACGACGACGGCCACGTCGGCCGAGGACGCCGCGGCGACGGCCTCCGCGAAGCCGGACGTGTCCTCGCCCTCGACGTCGCAGCCGGCGGCGTGCACCAGCTCCGGCTGGGGCAGTCCCGCGGCACGGAACGCGCCCCCGATCGCCTCGAAGACGGTGGGGATGTGGAAGCCCTTCGGCACCTCGGGGTGGTGCGCCAGCACGTGGTTGGCGAACGAGTAGCAGCCCATGAGGGCGTCGCTGCGGTGCGCGTTGGGCCCGACGACGGCGACCCGCGCGGGCGCGGCGCTCCACGACCGCAGCGGCAGCACGCCGTCGTTGGTGAGCAGGACGAGCGACTCCTCGGCGAGCCGACGGGCCACGTCACGGTGGGCGGGCGAGTCGAGGTCGACGACCGCGGGCGGCTCGCCGGCGAAGGCGTCGTCGTCGAGCAGCCCGAGCTCCTCCTTCTGCGCGAGGGCGCGCAGCACGGCTCGGTCCACGTACCCCTCGTCGAGCGTGCCCGCGCGCACGAGCGCGGCGAGCGGCTCGAGGTAGGCGTCCCCCGAGGGCAGCTCGATGTCGAGGCCGGCCTCGAGCGCCTGCGCGGCGGCCTCGCCGCGGTCGGCGGCCACGCGGTGCATGACCTCGAGGAACGCGACGCCGAAGTAGTCGGCGACGACGGTGCCGTCGAAGCCCCACCGCTCGCGCAGCACCTCGGTGAGGTACTCCGCGCTGGCGTGCATCGGCACGCCGTCGACGTCGACGTACGACGCCATGACGGACCGCACCCCGCCGTCGCGCACCGCCATCTCGAACGGCGGCAGGTAGACGTCGGCCATCTCGCGCGGTCCGGCCGAGACGGGCGCGTGGTTGCGCCCGGCGCGGGAGCCGGAGTAGCCGACGAAGTGCTTGAGCGTGGCGTGCACGCCGGCGTCCTGCAGGCCGCGCACGTACGCGGTGCCGACCGTGCCCACCAGGTACGGGTCCTCGCCGATGCACTCGTCGACGCGGCCCCAGCGGGGGTCGCGCACGACGTCGAGCACGGGCGCGAGACCCTGGTGGATGCCGAGCTCGCGCATCGAGCCGCCGATGACGCGGCCCATCTCGGCCACGAGGTCGGGGTCGAACGACGCGCCCCACGCGAGCGGCGTCGGGAAGGTCGCGGCCTTCCACGCGGACAGGCCGGTGAGGCACTCCTCGTGCACGAGGGCCGGGATGCCGAGCCGGGTGTCGCGGCGCAGGCGCTGCTGCTCCGCCCACAGCCACGCGGCCCGGTCCGCCGGGTCCACCGGCCGGGTCCCGTACACGCGGGTGTAGTGGCCGATGCCGTGCCGGGTGACCTCCTCGAGCCGGCCGCCGTCACCGGCCGCCATCTCGCCCTGCATCGGCGCGACCACGTCGCCGCCCCGGTCGAGCCAGTAGCCCACCAGCTGCGCGAGCCTCTCGTCGAGCGTCATCCGGGCGTGCAGCGCGCGGACGCGCTCGCTCACGACGGGAGCCGCGGGCAGGGGCGCGGCGGGCTGGGGCATGGCAGGGACAGGCTGGGTCACGAGCTCTCCTTCGGTCATCCCTTCACGGCTCCCTGCAGGCCGTTCACGATGCGCTTCTGCATCGCGAGAAAGAACACCAGCGCAGGGATCATCGCCAGCGTCGTGAACGCGAACACGCCGGCGGTGTCGGCCGAGTGCTCCGAGGAGAAGTCGGCGACGCCGAGGGGCAGCGTCCGCATGTCGCCCTGCAGCAGCAGCAGGGGCAGGAGGTAGGCGTTCCAGGACCCGACGAACGCGAGCACGCCGACGGTCACCATCCCCGGCCCCGACAGGGGCAGCAGGATGCGCCAGAAGAACCCGACCCGGCTGGCGCCGTCGAGCTGCGCGGCCTCCTCCAGCTCGGCGGGCAGCGCCATGAGGAACGGCCGCAGGATCACGACCGTCATCGGCAGCGCGAACGCCGCCTGCGGCAGCGCGACCCCCCACCAGGTGTTGCCCATCTGGTAGTTCTGCGTGACCAGGATGAACAGCGGGATGATCGCGACGGTGGCGGGGAACAGCAGCCCGATGACGAACACGAGGAACAGCGCCTCGCGCCCCTTGAACCGGTAGCGCGCCAGGGGGTAGGCGGCCATCACGCCGAACACGACGACGACGGCGGTGGTGAGCACGGCGATGATCGTCGAGTTGAGGAAGTACCCCCAGAACGGCGACCCGGGCGCGAGCACCTTGGCGTAGTTCGTCAGCACCCACGGGCCCGGCAGGGCGGCCGGGTCCTCGGCGATCTGCGCGTTGGTGCGGAACCCGCCGAGCACCCCGTACAGCACGGGGCCGAGGGTGACCGCCACCACCACGAGGGCGATCGCGTAGACGAGGACGTTGCCGCCCCCGGCACGTGTGCGGCTCATCGGGTGGCCTCCTGGGTGTCACGGCGCAGCACGACGCGCTGGTAGGCGAGGGCGAGCACCAGGGCGATGACGAAGAGCACCACCGAGGCGGCGCCCGCGATGCCGAAGTTCTGCCGCTTGGTGCCCTCGTTGACCAGGAACGTGGCCATCGTGGTGGTCGCGTTCGCGGGTCCGCCGCCGGTGAGGATCCACACCATGTCGAACAGCTGCAGCGAGCCGATCATCGACAGGAAGCCCCACGTGCGCATGGTCGGGCCGAGCAGCGGGACCGTGATGCGCCGCTGCACCTGCCACCAGGTCGCGCCGTCGAGCTGGGCGGCCTCGTACAGCTCGTCGGGCACGCCCTGCAGGCCGGCGAGGAAGAGGATCACGGCGAGCCCGAGGTACTTCCAGGTCAGCACGACGAGCACCGTGCCGAGCGCGTACTCGGGCGTCCCGAGGAAGCCCTGGTCCGGGCCGTGCAGGCCGACGGCGGCGAGCATCGAGTCGATGACGCCGTACTCCGGCTGGAGCAGCTGGAACCACACGACGCCGGCGATGACCTCCGCCAGCACGTACGGGACGAAGATGATGGTGCGCAGCAGGCCCTGGCCCCACATCTTGCGGTTGAGCAGCAAGGCGATCGCGAGCCCGAGGGGCAGCTGCAGCAGGATCGACCCGACGACGATGACCAGGTTGTGGACGACGGCGTCGGTGAAGACCTCGTTGGTCAGCACCGAGACGTAGTTGCGCAGGCCGACGAAGTCGACCATGGGGCCGTAGCCCTTCCAGCGGTACAGCGACATCTGCACGGCCGTGGCGACCGGGACCACCACGAACGCCACGAGGAGCGCGAGGGCCGGCGTCACGAAGAGAGCGATCTCCGCCCGCTTGCGCCACACCCCGGCACTGCCGCGGCGCCCGTGCGGACGGCGGTGCGGCCCCCCAGGGAGGGGGCCGGGCGGGGGGCCGCCGGGCGGGGGCGCGGCTGGAGGGGGGCCCCCCCCCCCCCCCAGCTCGGGGGCCCCAGCCCACGC
>NZ_JBHUWC010000227.1:0-5523 GCF_042670225.1 Isoptericola sp. NPDC057191
CCCCACCCACCTCCCGTTCACCGTCCACGGCACCGGCCGCGTCGCGGGCGGTGCCGTGGACGTCGACGCGTCGGCCTCGTCGCAGTTCGTCTCCGCCCTCCTGCTCGCCGGCGCGCGGTTCGAGCGAGGGCTCACGCTGCGGCACATCGGCACCACGCTGCCGAGCGTGCCGCACATCGCGATGACCGTGGCCACGCTGCGGGACGCGGGCGTCGAGGTGGACGACTCCCGCGACGGCATCTGGCAGGTGTCGCCCGGCCCGGTCGCGGCACGGGACGTGCGGGTCGAGCCCGACCTGTCCAACGCGGCCCCGTTCCTGGCCGCCGCGCTCGTCGGGGGCGGCACCGTTCGCGTGCCCGGCTGGCCGACCGAGACGACCCAGCCCGGCGGCCTGCTGCCGGACCTGTTCACCCGGCTCGGCGCCGAGGTCCGCCGTGACGGCGACGTCCTCGCCGTCACCGGCACCGGTGCCGTCCGCGGCGTCGACCTGGACCTGCGCGCCGCGGGCGAGCTCGCCCCGACGTTCGCCGTGCTCGCGGCCCTCGCCGACTCCCCCAGCCGCCTGCGCGGCATCGCGCACCTGCGCGGTCACGAGACCGACCGGCTGGCGGCGCTCGCCACCGAGATCACGCGGCTCGGCGGGCGGGCCGAGGAGACGCGCGACGGGCTGGTCATCACGCCGCGGCCGCTGCACGGCGGGCTGTTCCGCACGTACGCGGACCACCGCATGGCCACCTCCGCCGCACTCCTCGGGCTCGCGGTGCCCGGGGTGCGCGTGGAGAACGTCGCGACCACCGCCAAGACCCTGCCCGGCTTCGACGCGCTGT
This sequence comes from Isoptericola sp. NPDC057191, assembly GCF_042670225.1. Classification (NCBI taxonomy): domain Bacteria; kingdom Bacillati; phylum Actinomycetota; class Actinomycetes; order Micrococcales; family Promicromonosporaceae; genus Isoptericola; species Isoptericola sp. NPDC057191. The sequence goes on from NZ_JBHUWC010000227.1 coordinate 828, forward strand.
GGCTGCGCATGCTCGGACCGGCCGCCGCCACCGGGGTCGAGGCCTGATGGCCCGCCGCGCCGTCGACGAGCACGCGCAGTACGCGCGGCCCTCGAAGCGCGGCTCGCGCCCCCGGACCAAGCAGCGCCCCGAGCACGCCGACGCCGTCACGGGCATGGTGACGGGCGTCGACCGCGGGCGCTACACCCTCGTCGTCGACGACGGCACGCCCCACGAGCGGACCGTCCTGGCGATGAAGGCGCGCGAGCTCACCCGCACCCGCGTCGTCGTGGGCGACCGGGTGGACGTGGTCGGGGACACCACCGGAGACGAGGGCACCCTCTCGCGGATCGTGCGCATCCAGGACCGCTCGTCGGTGCTGCGCCGGACGGCGGACGACACGGACCCGTACGAGCGGATCGTCGTCGCGAACGCCGACCAGCTCGTCGTCGTCACGGCGCTCGCCCAGCCCGAGCCGCGCACAGGGATGATCGACCGCTGCGTGGTCGCGGCCTACGACGCCGGCATGGACGTGCTGCTGTGCCTCACGAAGGCCGATCTTGCCGACCCCGCGCCGCTGCGCGACCTCTACACGCCCATCGGCGTCGAGGTCGTCGTCACGCGGCGCGACGACCCGACCAGCGTCGAGACCGTCCGCGAGCGCCTCGCCGGCCGCACCTCGGTGCTGGTCGGCCACTCGGGAGTCGGCAAGTCCACGCTCATCAACGCGCTCGTGCCCGACGCCGACCGCGCCACCGGCGTGGTGAACGACGTCACCGGGCGGGGTCGGCACACCTCCACCTCTGCGGTGGCGCTCCGGCTGCCCGCGGGCGGGCCGGACGGCGTGGTGGCCCCGGACGGCACGGCCGACATGGACGACGGCTGGGTGGTCGACACCCCGGGCGTCCGGTCGTTCGGGCTCGCGCACGTCGAGACGGGCCACCTCCTGCAGGCGTTCGAGGACCTGGCCGACGTCGCAGCCGACTGCCCGCGCGGCTGCACGCACCTCGCCGACGCCCCGGACTGCGCCCTCGACGACTGGCTCGCCGCGTCCTCGGACGACGAGCGCCCTGCGCGCGAGGCCCGCGTGGCGTCGTTCCGACGACTGCTGACCGCGCGCCACACCGCGGACTGAGCCCGCCGCCAGGCGCGAGTCTCGTCCCCCACAATCGTCAGGCAGAACTTGTCAGTCTGGCCTGACGAGTTTTACGGTGGGTGGGTGACCTCCTCCCCCGCTCCCACCCAGGCGGCCGAGGCCGCCCGTGAGCTGCGTTCGCTCGTCGGCCGGCTCCGCCGTCGCTTCATCGAGCTGAGCGACAACCAGGAGCTCACGCCGTCGCAGACGGCGCTGCTGTCGCGGCTGGCCAAGCACGGTCCCGCGTCGCCCGGCGCGCTCGCCGCCGCCGAACGAGTCCGGCCCCAGTCGCTCGGCGCCACCCTGGGGGTCCTCGACGAGCGCGGCCTCGTGCGCCGCGACCCGGACCCCACCGACGGACGTCGCCAGGTGATCTCGCTGAGCGAGGACGGCCGCGCGTTCGTCGAGGGCCGACGGGAGGCCGGGCAGGAGTGGTTGACCCACGCCCTGCAGGAACGCCTCACGCGGGCGGAGCTCACGACCGTCACCGACGTCCTGGCCCTGCTGGACCGCACGCTGCTGGACGACGCGCCGGCAGACGCCCCGGCCACCGACGGCCCCGCGGAGGCCGCGCGCCCGTGACCCTGCTCCACCGCCACGCCGCCGCACGCCCAGCCACCGCAGCCGCCGCAGCCCCCACCGCTGGCCAGGGCTACGACACCCGCCTCACCCTGCCGCTGGCCCTCGGCTCGCTGCTCAACCCGATCAACTCGTCGATGATCGCGGTGGCCCTGGTGCCCATCGGGATCGCGTTCGGTGCGCCGCCGGCGCAGACCGTCTGGCTGGTCACGGCGCTGTACCTGGTGACCGCGGTCGCGCAGCCGGTCGTGGGCCGCGTCGTCGACCTCGTGGGGCCCCGGCGCCCCTACCTGGTGGGCACGGCGCTGGTCGGCGTCGCCGGCCTGCTCGGCGCGTTCGCCCCGACGATCGGCGTCCTGGTCCTGGCGCGGGCGCTGCTGGGCCTCGGTACCTGCGCCGCATACCCGGCCGCGATGTCGCTGGTGCGGCGCGCGACGGACCGCTCCGGCGAGGGGCGCGGCACGGCGGCCGTGCTCACGGTCCTCGCCGTGACGAACCAGGTCGTGATGATCGTCGGGCCGACGCTCGGCGGGCTCCTCGTCGGGCTCGGCGGCTGGCGGGCGATCTTCCTCGTCAACGTCCCCCTCGCGGCGGCGTGCCTCCTGCTCGGCGGCCTCCGCCTGCCGCGCGCGGAGGGAACTCCCGTGACCGGCTCCACGGCGCGCCGGGCGTCCGTGGCCACGCGCCTCGACGTCGCCGGCGTCGTCCTGTTCGCCGCGTCGCTCACGTCGCTCATGCTCGTCCTCGTCGGCGCCACCCCGTGGTGGGTGCTCGCCGTGACCGTGGCGACGGGAGCCGGGTTCGCCCGGCACGAGCTGCGCACCGCCCATCCCTTCATCGACCTGCGGCTGCTCGGCGGGAACCGCCCGCTGCTGCTCACCTACGCCCGCGCCCTCCTCACGGCCACCGCCACCTACGCGTTCATGTTCGGCTACGTGCAGTGGCTGGAGCAGGGCCGAGGCCTCACCGAGGCAGCGGCCGGGCTGCTCATGCTGCCCACGTCCGTCGTCGCGGTCACGGTGGCGTCGGCCACGGGCCGGCGGGCGCCCGTCCGCGCGGCGCTCGTCGTCGGCGCCACCTCCCTGCTGCTCGGCGCCGCGGTGCTCGCCGTCGTGCAGCCCGACAGCCCCACGTGGCTCCTGGTGCTCGCCGGCGTCGGGATCGGCGGCATGCAGGGGCTGGCCGGGCTCGCGAACCAGAAGGCCCTCGCCCGACAGGCCGACGCGGAGACCGTCGGGGCCGCGGCCGGGCTGCTGCGCACCTTCATGTACGTGGGCGCGCTCGTCTCGACGGCCGCCATCGCCGCGCTGTACGCCCAGGGCCCCACGACCGCAGGCCTGCACGACCTCGCCCTCGCGATGGTCGCGTGCGCCGCCGCCGTCCTCGTCCTCACGCTGGTCGACCGCTCCCTGCGCAGACCTCCCGCACCCTCGAACCCCACGCCACCCGACACCACCGCTCCTGTCACCACCCATCCCGTCACCGCCCCTGGAGAGACAGCCTGATGCCCCTCACCACCCTCGACCCTCGCACCGCGCTCGTCGTCGTCGACCTGCAGGCCGGCATCCTCGCCATGCCCGTCGAGCCCCACGCGGCGGACGCGGTGCTCGCGCGCAGCGTCCAGCTCGCCGACGCGTTCCGCGCCCGCGACCTGCCCGTGGTCCTCGTGCGCGTCACCGCCGCGTCCGACGGCTCCGACGCCGTCCCCGGGCGGACCGACGCCCCGGGCGGCGGCGCCCGGCCCGAGGGCTGGGACGTCCTCTCGCCCGAGCTGCACACGGCGGCGTCGGACGTCGTCGTGACCAAGCGGAACTGGGGCGCCTTCTACGGCACGGACCTCGACCTCCAGCTGCGCCGGCGCGGGGTGACGCAGATCGTGCTGACCGGTATCGCGACCGGGGTGGGCGTCGAGTCCACCGCCCGCGCCGCGCACGAGCACGGGTACCACGTCTCGCTCGTCACCGACGCGATGTCCGACCGCTCCGCCGAGGACCACCGGCACTCCACCGAGCGCGTGTTCCCCCGCCTGGGCGAGTGCGGCAGCACCGCCGAGCTGCTCGCGCTCCTGGGCGACTGACCTCTCGGTCCTGCCCCGCGCGCCGGGGCGCTGGCCGCGCCGTCGGACCGCTACCGTGTGATCGTGTCGTACACCCAGCCGTCTCCCAGCCCGACCAGCGGCCCCGCGCGCACGTACGAGGACGACCTGCGCCTGGCCCACGTCATCGCGGACCAGGTCGACGCCATCACGATGTCCCGCTTCAAGGCGCTCGACCTGCGCGTCGAGACGAAGCCCGACAACACCCCGGTCAGTGACGCCGACAGGTCCGCGGAGGAGTTCATCCGCGCCCAGCTGCACCGGGCCCGCACCCGCGACGCGATCGTCGGCGAGGAGTACGGCTCCGCAGGCAGCGGTGCCCGGCGCTGGATCATCGACCCGATCGACGGCACCAAGAACTTCGTGCGCGGCGTGCCCGTGTGGGCCACCCTCATCGCGCTGGCCGACGGCGAGGACGTCGTCATGGGCCTGGTCTCGGCGCCCGCTCTCGGCCGGCGCTGGTGGGCCGCGAAGGGGTCCGGCGCGTGGACGGGCAAGTCGCTCGCCTCGGCCTCCCGGATGTCCGTCTCCGGCGTGAGCACGCTCGGCGACGCGTCGTTCGCCTACTCGTCGCTGTCCGGCTGGGAGGAGCACGGCAAGCTCAACGGCTTCCTCGACCTCACCCGCCAGGTGTGGCGCACCCGCGGGTACGGCGACTTCTGGTCGTACATGCTCGTCGCCGAGGGCGCTGCCGACGTCGCCGCCGAGCCTGAGCTCGAGGTCTACGACATGGCCGCCCTCGCGCCCATCGTCACCGAGGCCGGCGGCCGGTTCACCGCGCTCGACGGCACCCCCGGCCCCTGGCACGGCAACGCCGTCGCCACCAACGGCCGCCTCCACGACGAGGTCCTCGTCTACCTCGGCTGAGGTTGTGGGTACGAAATCGGCGAGAATTCCTCCGGGAATTC
>NZ_JBHUWC010000228.1:0-5519 GCF_042670225.1 Isoptericola sp. NPDC057191
CCCCCACCACGGGGGCGCGGGGCCCGGTCGGGGCGTTGCGCACCGACCTGCTCACGCTGGCCGACGGGCTGACCGGCCCGGGCCGGTCGGGCGTCGCGCGCCGCACCGCCCTGCACCAGCTGGTCACCGACCGCCTCACGCCCCTGTACGAGGCCGCCACCGCCGACGTCGACCCGGCAGGCCTCGCGCTCGCCGCCGTCGGCAGCCTGGGGCGCGGCGAGCCGGGCCCCCTGTCCGACCTCGACCTCGTCCTCGTGCACGACGGGCGCACCCACAAGCCCGACGAGCTCGCGCGCGTGGCTGACGCCCTGTGGTACCCGCTGTGGGACTCGGGGGTCGACGTCGACCACGCCGTGCGCTCCCTGAGCCAGACCCGCCGGCTGGCCTCCACCGACCTTCCCGCCGCCGTCGGCTGGCTGGACGTGCGGCCCCTCGCGGGCGACGCCGTGGTGGTGCACCGGGCGGCGTCGGCGATCCTCACCGACTGGCGCTCCGCCTCCCGCCGCAGGCTGCCCGAGCTGCTGCACAGCGCCCGGGAGCGCGCCGAGCGGGCCGGCGAGCTCGCCTACCTCATCGAGCCGGACCTCAAGGAGTCCCGTGGCGGCATCCGTGACGCCGTGCTGCTGTCCGCGCTCGCCGCGACCTGGCTCACCGACCGGCCGCACGGCCGGGTCGACCGGGCCTACACGCACCTGCTGGACGTGCGCGACGCGGTGCACGTCGTGACGCGACGCCGTTCGACCCGGCTGCTGCTCGCGGACCTCGACGAGGTCGCCGCGCGGTGCGGCAAGGACGACCCGGACGAGCTGCTGGCCGGGCTCGCCGAGGCGGGCCGCGAGATCTCGTACGCCCTGGACTCCACCGTGCGGCGGGCACGCCAGGCGCTCCAGCGCCCCGCCGTGCGCCGGCCGGTCGTGGTGCGCGGCCGGCGGTCCGCCCCGCGGCTGCGCTCCGCCGGGGACGGGCTCGTCGAGCACGACGGGGAGCTGGTGCTCGCGGCGGGGGCCAGGCCCGCCGAGGACCCGCTGCTCCCGCTGCGCGCAGCCGCCACCGCGGCCCGGACGGGGCTGGTGCTCTCGCCCGTCACCGTGCACTCCCTCGCCCAGAGCCCTCCGCCGCCCGTCCCGTGGCCGCCCGCCGCGCGCACCGCCCTGCTCACCCTGCTCGGCGCGGGCCCCGCGCAGGTGCCCGTCTGGGAGGCGCTCGACCTCGCGGGGGTCGTCACGACGTGGATCCCCGAGTGGGCCGGCGTGCGCAACCGCCCCCAGCGTGCGGCGATCCACCGGCACACGGTGGACCGGCACCTCGTCGAGACGGTCGCGCGGGCCGCGCGGGTACGGCGCCAGGTCGCCGCCGACGCCGGCGTCGCCCCGGCACCGTCCGAGCCGTTGCTGCTCGCCGCCCTCCTGCACGACATCGGCAAGCGGCGCGGCGCGCACAGCACGGACCATGCCGTCGAGGGGGCACAGATCGCGCCGGGCGTCGTGCGGCGCTGCGGCTTCGACGACGCGACGGCGCACGACGTCGGCGTCGTCGTGCGCCACCACCTCACGCTGGCGCGGCTCGCGACGACGGCCGACCTCGAGGACCCGGCCACGGTGGCGGAGCTGCTGGACGCGCTCGAGCACCGCGCGGACCTGCTCGAGACCGTGCGCGCCCTGACGGAGGCCGATGCGTCGTCCCTCGGGCCGGCGGGCTGGACGTCGTGGCGTGCGAGCCTGGTGGACGACCTCACCGGGCGGGCGCGGCGGGCGCTCGCGGTCGACCCGTAGCCGACCGGTAGGGTAGGTGGCTGCAACGACCGAATCTCTGTGAGGACCAGCCTGGTGTTCAACTCCCTGTCGGACCGGCTCACTGCGACGTTCAAGAACCTGCGCGGTCGGGGGCGGCTCTCCGAGGCGGACATCGACGCGACCGTGCGCGAGATCCGCCGGGCCCTCCTCGACGCCGACGTCGCCGTGCCCGTGGTGCGCGAGTTCACCGCCGCGGTGCGCGAGCGCGCCCTGTCGGCCGAGGTGTCCGGGGCGCTCAACCCCGCGCAGCAGGTCGTGAAGATCGTCAACGACGAGCTCGTCGGGATCCTCGGCGGCCAGACCCGCGCGCTGCAGCTCGCGAAGACGCCGCCGACGGTCATCATGCTCGCGGGTCTGCAGGGCGCCGGCAAGACGACGCTCGCCGGCAAGCTGGCGCTGGCCCTCAAGGAGCAGGGCCACACCCCGCTGCTGGTCGCGGCCGACCTGCAGCGCCCCAACGCGGTCACGCAGCTGTCCGTCGTGGCCGAGCGCGCGGGCGTGCGCGTCTTCGCCCCGCACCCGGGGAACACCAGCGGGACCGACGCGGAGACGGACACGATCATCGGCGACCCCGTGGGCGTGGCCCGCGACGGCGTCGCGGAGGCGCGGGCGAAGCAGCACGACGTCGTCATCGTCGACACCGCGGGTCGCCTCGGCGTCGACCAGGTCCTCATGCGCCAGGCCGCGGACATCCGCGACGCCGTGCAGCCCGACGAGGTCCTGTTCGTCATCGACGCGATGATCGGCCAGGACGCCGTCGCGACGGCGAAGGCGTTCGAGGAAGGCGTCGACTTCACCGGCGTCGTGCTGTCCAAGCTGGACGGCGACGCCCGCGGTGGCGCGGCGCTGTCCGTGGCGACGATCACGGGCCGGCCGATCATGTTCGCCTCCACGGGCGAGAAGCTGACCGACTTCGAGGTCTTCCACCCCGACCGCATGGCGTCGCGCATCCTCGACATGGGTGACGTCCTCACCCTCATCGAGCAGGCCGAGAAGGCGTTCGACGCCGAGCAGGCCGAGAAGATGGCCGCCAAGGTCAGCGCCGGCGAGGACTTCACCCTGTCCGACTTCCTGGTGCAGATGCAGCAGATGAAGAAGCTGGGCTCGATGAAGAAGATGCTCGGCATGCTGCCGGGCATGGCGCAGATGCGCGACCAGCTCGAGAACTTCGACGAGCGTGAGGTCGACCGCGTCCAGGCGCTCATCCAGTCGATGACGCCGGCCGAGCGCGAGAACCCCAAGCTCATCAACGGCTCCCGCCGCGCCCGCATCGCCCGCGGTTCCGGGCAGACCACCACGGCCGTCAACCAGCTGCTCGAGCGCTTCACGCAGGCGCAGAAGATGATGCGCCAGATGAGCAAGGGCGGTGGGATGCCGGGCATGCCCGGTGGGATGCCGGGGATGCCGGGCATGCCGGGCGGCGGCAAGAAGGCCCGCGGCAAGCAGGCGCCGCAGCGCAAGGTCAAGGGCAAGTCGGGCAACCCCGCGAAGCGGGCGCAGCAGGAGCGCGAGGCCATGCAGCGCGCCCTCGGTGGTCCGGCGGACAAGCCCGCGGCCCCCGGTTCCGCGTTCGGGGTGGGCGGCGCCGAGCCCGCGGAGCAGGACCTGTCGAAGCTCCAGCTCCCGGACGGCTTCGACAAGCTGCTCGGCGGCCGCTGAGGCTCACGGCACGGCGCACGTCGGCGACCCCCCGACTCTGTAGCCTTCGACCATGTCCGCCCCGCACGTCCCGCTGCACGTCACCGGCCACGTCCTGCTCGGGCAGGACCGCGACGTCGGCGAGATGTGGGTGCGTGACGGGCGCGTCAGCCTGACCCGTCCCTCCCCGCAGGGGAGCGCCACGCGTGAGCTCGAGGGCTGGGTGCTGCCCGGGCTGGTCGACGTGCACTGCCACCTGGGGCTGGGCCCCGGGGGCGCCGTCGACGCCGAGACCACGGTCGCGCAGGCGCTCGTCGACCGGGACGCGGGCGTCCTCCTGGTCCGCGACGCCGGGTCGCCGGTGGACACGTCCTGGGTGCAGGACCGCCCCGACCTGCCGCGCCTGGTGCGCGCCGGCCGCCACCTCGCGCGCCCGAAGCGCTACCTGCGGGGTTTCGGGCTGGAGCTCGACGACGTCGCGGACCTGCCCGCCGTCGTCCGTGCGGAGGCGCGCGGCGCGGACGGGTGGGTCAAGCTCGTCGGCGACTGGATCGACCGGGACCTCGGACGCGAAGGTGACCTGCGGCCGCTGTGGCCGCGCGACGTCCTCGTCGAGGCCGTCGCCGCCGCCCACGCGGAGGCCGCGCGCGTCACGGTGCACGCGTTCTCCGAGGAGGTGGTCGGCGACCTCCTCGCCGCCGGCGTCGACGGCATCGAGCACGGCACCGGGGTGGTCGGCGCGTCCGTGGACGAGGTCGCCGCGCGCGGCATCCCCGTGACGCCGACGCTGCTGCAGGTGGGACGGTTCGAGGAGATCGCCCGGCAGGCCGAGGACAAGTTCCCCGTCTACGCCGCGCGCATGCGCCGCATGCACGCGCGCCGCTACGAGCACGTCCGGACGCTCCACGAGGCGGGCGTCCCGCTGCTCGTCGGCACGGACGCAGGCGGCACGCTGGGGCACGGGCGCATCGTGGACGAGTGCGCCGAGCTGGTGGCAGCGGGCATCCCCGCGGCCGACGTGGTTGCGATGGCCACCTGGCGGGCACGGGAGGTGCTCGGTTTCGGTGCGCTCGTGGAGGGCTCCAGCGCGGACCTCGTGGTGTACCCCGCCGACCCGCGCGAGGACATCGAGGTGCTGCGGTACCCGACCGCCGTCGTCCTGCGCGGGCAGGTCGTCCGGGGCTGACCGCGCGGCCTCGACCGGCGGTCGCCGCGACGTCCGTCACACGAGGTTGGAGGCGCACGCCCCGGTCTGGCACAATGACCGTGTACTCGGCGTGCCCAGGCCCCTCTCTCCTGCGCAGGTCGCGTCCTGACCTCATGCGCCGCCAGGACCCCACCCGGCGGAGCGCAGGGTCGCCCCACCAGAACCAGGAGACACCACCACAGTGGCCGTCAAGATTCGTCTGAAGCGCCTCGGCAAGATCCGGGCCCCGTACTACCGCATCGTCGTGGCCGACTCGCGCTCGAAGCGCGACGGTCGCGTGATCGAGGAGATCGGGAAGTACCACCCGACCGAGGAGCCGTCGTTCATCGAGATCAAGTCCGAGCGCGCGCAGTACTGGCTCGGCGTCGGCGCGCAGCCGACCGAGCAGGTCGCCGCGCTCCTCAAGATCACCGGTGACTGGCAGAAGTTCAAGGGCCTGCCGGGTGCCGAGGGCACCCTGCGGACCAAGACCGCGAAGGCCGACAGCGCCGCCGCGATCGAGGCCGTCGCCGCCGAGGCCGAGAAGGTCAAGGCCACGGCCGCCCAGAAGAAGACCGCGGAGCCGGCGGAGTCCGCCGAGGCCGAGGCCGAGGCCTGATGCTCGCCGAGGCCCTCGAGCACCTGGTGCGCGGCATCGTGGACAACCCGGACGACGTCCGGGTGGCCGCGCGGACGCAGCGCCGGGGCGACCTGCTCGAGGTGCGGGTGCACCCTGACGACCTCGGCCGTGTGATCGGCCGGGGCGGACGGACGGCGAAGGCTCTGCGCACCGTGGTCGGCGCGCTCGCGACGGACGGCCCCGTGCGGGTCGACGTCGTGGACGTCGACCGGCGCTGACGCCCGCCGCACCCCGCTGCCGCAGCTTCGACGAGGCCCGGCCC
>NZ_JBHUWC010000229.1:0-5508 GCF_042670225.1 Isoptericola sp. NPDC057191
CGTCCTGCGCGCGGACGAGACCGAACCGCTACGTCGGCGGGTTCAGGCGACGTGCTCCGCGAGGAACTCGGCCCACGTCTGCTTGCCGACGGCGCGGTCGGGGGCCAGGTTGCCGCCCGCCGCGTACGCGCGCGACGCCGCCCCCGGGACGCGCACCGGCATCGTCGGGCGGCGGGAGCCGACGGCGTCGAGGTAGGCGCGCACCATCGCGCGGAACGTGAGCACCTCCGGCCCGGCGACGTCCGGCACCCGCCCCTGCGGCTCCCCGTGCGCCAGCTCCACGAGCCGGGCCGCGACCTCGTCGGCCGCGATCGGCTGCGCCTGCCAGCCGGTGGGCGTCGGCACGACGGGCAGCTTCGCGAGGGCGCGGGCGGCGATGAGCACGAGCTCGTGGAACTGCGTGGCGCGGAGGTTCGTCCACGCGATCCCGGACTCCTCCAGCACCCGCTCCTGGGCCAGCTTGCTCGCCATGTAGCCGAGGGCGCGGCGGTCGAAGGCCGACCGCACCGGCACCTTCTCCGCACCCACCACCGAGATGTTCACCAGGTGCGGCTGCGCGCCCGCGTCGCGGACCGCGCGCACCAGCGCCCTCGCCATCGGCTCGTTGTGCAGCTGGTCGCCGGCGAGGTGGACCACGACCTCCGCGTCACCCACGGCCTGCGCCAGCCCCTCGCCCGTCTCCCAGTCCGCGACGACGTACCGCACGCCGTCCGCCGACGCGTGCGGGCTCCGGCTCACGACCCGGACCTCCTCGCCCGCGCTCACCAGGCGGGGCACCACCAGCCTGCCGAGGTACCCCGTACCACCGGTGACCAGGATGCGTGCGCTCATGCCGTCCTCCTCCGTGGGCGCGCGACCGCCGCGCGTCCTGCACCTCCGACGACGCGGCGCCGGCGGACGTGACACCTGCCCGCAGATCCACGCCTGCGCTCACGCACCGACGTAGTCCGCCAGGTGCTCGCCGGTGACGGTGGACCGCGACGCCACGAGGTCGGCGGGCGTGCCCTCGAAGACGACCTTCCCGCCGTCGTGCCCGGCACCGGGGCCGAGGTCGATGATCCAGTCGGCGTGCGCCATGACGGCCTGATGGTGCTCGATGACGATCACGGACTTCCCGGCGTCGACCAGCCGGTCGAGCAGGCCGAGGAGGTTCGCGACGTCCGCCAGGTGCAGGCCCGTGGTGGGCTCGTCGAGGATGTACACGCCGCCCTTCTCGCCCATGTGCATGGCGAGCTTGAGGCGCTGGCGCTCGCCGCCGGACAGCGTGTTGAGCGGCTGGCCGAGCTTCACGTAGCCGAGGCCGACGTCCTCCAGGTGCGCCAGGATCTTGTGCGCGGCGGGAAGCTTCGCGTCGCCCTCGCGGAAGAACGCGTGCGCCTGCGCCACGGACAGGTCGAGCACCTCGGCGATGTTCTTGCCGCCCAGCGTGTACTCCAGCACGGACGCCATGAACCGCTTGCCGCCGCAGTCCTCGCACGGCGTCTCGACGGTCTCCATGAAGCCGAGCTCGGTGTAGATGCGGCCGTTGCCCTTGCAGGTGGGGCACGCGCCCTCGGAGTTGGCGCTGAACAGGGCCGGCTTCACGCCGTTCGCCTTCGCGAAGGCCTTGCGGATCGGCTCCAGCAGGCCCGTGTAGGTGGCCGGGTTGGAGCGGCGCGACCCCTTGATCGCGCCCTGGTCGACGACGACCACGCCGTCGCGCCCGGCCAGGTTGCCGTGGATGAGGGAGCTCTTGCCGGAGCCGGCGACGCCGGTGATCACGGCCAGCACTCCGGTCGGGACGTCGACGTCGACGTCGCGCAGGTTGTTCTGGTCGGCCCCGCGGATCTCCAGCGCGCCGGTGGCCGTGCGGACGTCCTCCTTGACGCGCGTGCGGTCGTCGAGGTGGCGGCCCGTGAGGGTGCCGCTGCCGCGGAGCCCCTCGACCGTGCCCTCGAAGCAGACCGTGCCGCCCTCGGTGCCCGCGCCCGGACCCAGGTCGACGACGTGGTCGGCGATCGCGATCGCCTCGGGCTTGTGCTCGACGACGAGCACCGTGTTGCCCTTGTCGCGCAGGTCCTGCAACAGCCGGTTCATCCGCTCGATGTCGTGCGGGTGCAGGCCGATGGTCGGCTCGTCGAAGACGTACGTGACGTCGGTCAGCGCCGAGCCGAGGTGACGGATCATCTTGGTGCGCTGCGCCTCGCCGCCGGACAGCGTGCCTGCCGGGCGGTCCAGCGACAGGTAGCCGAGGCCGATCTCCACGAACTTGTCGAACAGGTGCAGCAGGCTCCCCACCAGGGGGGCCACGCCCGGGTCGTCGACGCCGCGCGCCCACTCGGCCGCGTCCGAGATCTGCATGCGGCACACGTCCGCGATGCTGGCGCCGTTGACCTTCGCCGACCGCGCGGACTCGTTGAGCCGGGTGCCGTCGCACGCCGGGCACGGCACGAACACGGCCGCCCGCTCGACGAACGCCCGGACGTGCGGCTGCAGCGACTCGGGGGCCTTGCTGAACATCGCCTCGCGCAGCTTGGGGATGAGGCCCTGGTACGTCATGTTCATCCCGAGGGCCTTGACCTTGCCCTTCTCCCGGTACAGGAAGTCGTGGCGCTCGGCGTCGGTGTAGTCGCGGACCGGCTTGTCCCCGTCCACGAACCCGGACTCGGCGAACCCGCGCACCATCCAGCCGTCGGCCTTGTAGCCGGGCACCAGGATCGCGCCGTCGTTCAGGGACAGCGACTCGTCGACGATGACGGACAGGTCGAGGTCGGACACCGTGCCGCGGCCCTCGCACTCCGGGCACATGCCGCCCAGGTACACCTGGTTGCGCACGACCTTCTTCTCGACCTCGCCACCGGCCTTGCCGGTGCTGAACACGCCGCTCGCGGTCGACGTCGGGATGTTGAACGAGAACGCCGTCGGCGGGCCGACGTAGGGGTCGCCGACGCGGCTGAACAGGTTGCGCAGCATCGCGTTGGCGTCGGTGACGGTGCCGACCGTGGACCGCACGTTGGCCCCCATGCGCTCCTGGTCCACGAGGATCGCGGTGGTGATGCCCTCCAGCACGTCGACGTCCGGCCGCGGCAGCGAGGGCATGAACCCCTGCACGAACGTCGAGTACGTCTCGTCGATGAGGCGGCGCGACTCGGCGGCGATCGTCGCGAACACCAGCGAGCTCTTGCCCGAGCCGGACACGCCCGTGAAGACGGTGAGCCGCCGCTTCGGGATCTCGACGTCCACGGCGCGGAGGTTGTTCTCGCGCGCGCCGCGGACGCGGATGAGGTCGTGCGCGTCGGCGGCGTGGGACGTCGTGGTGCGGGGGGACTCCGTGGCGGTCACCGGGGGTTCTCCTTCGGGTGGGGGTCAGCCGTGCAGCTCGGCGAGGACCTTCTCGATCCGGCGGGCGCGCGTCGTGTCCTGCTTGGCGCCCTCGACGTCGAGCACGTACCGGCGCCGGCGGCCCGCGGGAAGGGCATCGTACGCCGTACGGGCAAGCGGGTCGGCGTCGAGCGCCCGCGCGAGCTCCTCGGGCTCGACGACGTCCCGCGGCTCGGTGTCGAGCGTCAGCTCGACCTCCACCTCGGCGCCGACCTCGAGGCCTGCGGCCTCCCGGTTCGCCCGGCTCAGGCCGAGGAGGTGGCGGCCCCGCATGATCGCGACGCGGCTGCGCCAGCTGTGGCCGTTGACGGTGATCACCACCGGCGGCCGCGCACCCCCGCCGAGCGCCTCCACGACCTGCGGCGGGACCTCGAGCCCCTGCATCTTCTCGGCGGGCTCCACGACGGACCGGAACCTCATGAGCGCTCCCTCGCTGCCGGGCCTGCTGAGTCTCGTGACGCGGGGGATCCCCGGGACGCACACGGCCGTCAGACCCTGTGCGCGACGGGGCGCGCCGGCCCGGTCGGGGCCACGGCGCTCACCGGACCTCGTCGATGCGGACCATGTTGCCCGCGGGGTCGCGGAACGCGCAGTCGCGCACGCCCCACGGTTGCTCGGTGGGCTCGGAGACCACCTCGGCGTCGGCGGCCTGCAGCTTCTCGAAGACGCCGTCGAGGTCCTTGGTGCCCAGGATGATCGACTGATAGCTGCCCTTGGCCATGAGCTCGCGGATCGTGCGCTGCTCGTCCTCGGTGATGCCGGGGTCGGCCGCGGGCGGGTTGAGGACGAGCCGGACGTCCGGCTGTGCCGGCGAGATGAACGTCAGCCAGCGCATGTCGTCCTGGCCGACGTCCATCGCGAGCTCGAAACCGAGCAGGTCGCGGTAGAAGGCCAGCGAGGCCTCCGGGTCGGTGTGCGGGAGGAACGTGGTGTGGATGGTGATGTCGATGTCGCTCATGGAATCACGCTAGGGGCAGCCCCACGGCCGGCGCTTCTCGATTCCTGACCGGTCGGGTGACCTGCTTCGCGACGCACGACGGCAGCTCCCCCGCGCCCGCCGTCCGCGCCCGCCGGGCGTACTCGCTGGGCGACATCCCCACCAGCTCCGTGAACCGCGTGCTGAACGTGCCGAGCGACGACGACCCGACCTCGAAGCACACCTCCGTGACGCTCAGGTCGCCCCGCCGCAGCAGCGCCATCGCCCGCTCGATGCGCCGCGTCATCAGGTAGCTGTACGGCGACTCCCCGAAGGCCTGCTTGAACTGCCGGCTCAGGTGGCCGGCCGACATGTGCACGCCACGGGCCAGCGCCTCCACGTCCAGCGGCTGCGCGAACTCCCGGTCCATCCGGTCGCGCACGCGTCGCAGCCGGGCGAGGTCGCGCAGGCGGTCGGCGTCGCTGCTGCTCACGGTGCGATGCTTCCACGCCGCACCGACGTCCGCGACGTCAGCGTCGACCAGCGGCGGTCAGTATCGGTCAGCCGCCACCCGGGCGTGCAGGTGCATGTCGTGCCAGCCGTCGAGATGACGCACGGACTGCCGCAGCACGCCCTCGGCGGCGAACCCGGCCTTCGCGGCCACGCGGCACGACGGCGCGTTGCCGACCGAGTGCACCAGCTCCAGCCGGTGGAAGCCGGAGTCGAACGCCCACCGGGCGGCGACGTCGGCCGCGGCGGGCGCCACGCCCCGGCCACGCGCCTGCGGGGCCGTCCAGTAGGCGACCGTCCCGACGCCGTGCGGGTCGAACGCCTTGACGACCATGCGGCCCAGCACCGCGTCGTCCGCCGCGTCGGCCACCGCCCAGCTCGACTCGCGCCCGTCGCCCCAGCCGGCACGCCAGCCCCGGATCACCTCGCGCGCCTCGTCGTCGGAGTCCAGCACGCGCACGTGCCACCGCTGGATCGCCGGGTCCGCGTACACGGCCCGCACCGCCGGGGCGTCGTCGAGCCGCCACGGCCGCAGCCGCGCGCCCGCCCCGGGCACGTCGAGCGTCGGCTGATCGGGCTCCAGGAACGGCGCGAACGTGACGGGCAGCAGCACGGGCATGAACCGATCCTGACAGCCCGCCGCACGGCTGGCCAGTACGTCTGCCCAGGTCAACGCGCCGCTGCCGAACAGGTGGTTGTCCACCTTCTGGCGCGCCAGAAGG
>NZ_JBHUWC010000230.1:0-5461 GCF_042670225.1 Isoptericola sp. NPDC057191
CGCGGGGGGGGGGGGGGGGCGCCCCCACATACCCGGCGGGTCGCCCCCCCGCCCCCGCGACCACCGTCATCGCGATCGAGCACTCGCTCACCTACCGGGTGCCCGTCGTGCTCGCCATCCCCTACGACGTCGCCGCCCTCGAGGCGGGACCGGTCCCCGACGCGCCGCTCCCCGTGCTGCCGGGTCCGCTCGCGCCGGCCGGACCGTTCGACGCGGCCGCGATCACCGACCTCGCGCGCTCCCTGGCCGGCGCGGAGCGGCCCCTGCTGCTCGCGGGCCGCGGTGCCTGGCTGGCCGGCGCGGGCGAGGTGCTCGGCGAGCTCGCCGCGGCGACCGGGGCCCTGACCGCGACGACGTCGCTGGGCCGCGGCGTCTTCCCGGACGGACGCTACGACCTGGGCGTCGCCGGCGGCTTCGGCGCCGAGGGTGCCATGGCGCTGGTGCGCGAGGCGGACGTCGCCGTCGTGCTCGGCGCCTCGCTCAACCAGTTCACGATGCGGTTCGGGGACCTCTTCTCGCCGGGGACTCGGATCGTGCAGGTCGACGTCGCCCCGGCGGCGACCCACCGGCACGTCGGCGGCTTCGTGCGGGGCGACGCCGCCCTGGTGGCCCGCGCGCTCGTCGACGAGCTGCGCACGCTCGGCGCCGTGCCCTCCGGCTGGCGCGAGACCGTGGACGTCGCCGCAGCCCGCGCACACGACCCGGGCGCCGCCGACGGCCTCGCCGCGGACGGCCGCCTCGACCCGCGGGCCGTCGCGCACCGCCTCGGCGCCCTCCTCCCCACGGACCGGGTGGTCGTCTCCGACGGCGGCCACTTCATCGGCTGGGCCAACATGTACTGGCCCGTCGCCTCCCCCGACCGGATGATGATGGTCGGCACCGCCTACCAGTCCATCGGCCTCGGCTTCCCCGGCGTCGCCGGCGCCGCGGCAGCCCTGCCCGACGCCGCCGTGGTGCTCACCACCGGAGACGGCGGCGGGCTCATGGCCCTGGCCGACCTCGAGACCGCGGTGCGCACGGCGGGCGGGCGAGGCATCGGGGTCGTGTGGAACGACGCCGTGTACGGCGCCGAGGTGCACGTCTACGGTCGGCAGGGCCTCGCAGAGGAGCCCATGCGCATCCCCGAGACCGACTTCGCCGCGCTCGCCGCCGCGGTCGGCGCCGAGGGCGTCGTGGTCCGCTCGCTCGCCGACCTCGACCGGCTCGCGTCGTGGACCGCGGAGCCGGTGGACGAGCGCCGCTTCCTCATGCTCGACTGCCGCGTCTCCCCCACCGTCGTCGCGCCGTACCAGGAGGAGATCCTGCGGGTGAACCGCACGCGGTAACCGCTCAGCGGTCGCCGGGCGGCCCGTCGAGCACGGTCGGGGCGTACTCGAGCAGCTGCAGGCGCCCGTCGAGGGTCCGGCTGTCGAGGAGCTCCAGCGCGACGTCGGGCCACCCGTCGTACATGCGGTCGCCGCCCGTGGCGCCGTTGACCACGGGGAAGACGACCACGCGGTACCGGTCGACCAGGCCTGCCGCGAGCAGCGCCCGGCACAGGCTGGGGCTCCCCACCGTGCGGAGCGGGACGTCGTCCTCCTTCATCGCACGCACCGCCTCGACGGCGTCGCCCGCGACCAGCGTCGTGTTCGCCCACGGGAGCGGCTCGCTCAGCGTGCGGGAGAAGACGACCTTCCGGCGCGCGGTGAGCTCGGCCATCTCCTCCTCGCCCGTCTCGGCGAAGCCGGCGAACAGCCGGTAGGTGGTCGCGCCCATCAGCGTGACGAAGTCGGCCGCGCCGTCCGCCTCGAGGAACGCGAAGTAGTCCGGCCCGCCCATGCCCCACAGCCCGGGCCAGCCCTCGGCGGAGCCGTACCCGTCGAGCGAGGTGATGTAGTCGATCATCAGGTCGGCCATCGCGTCGTCCTTCCGTCGCCAGGCTCGTCCCCTCGCGGTCCAGTATCGGCGCCGCGCCGCTCCGTCGCCCGTCCCAGGTGGTCGAGGGCTGCGCGGACCCGGCGCGGCAGGTGCCGGCCCGAGGGCAGCACGGCCACGATCGTGTTGATCGACTCGGTGCCGAGGACGGGCCGGAAGACGATCCGGTTCCCCTCGAACGTCACGCCCTCGGCCGGCGGGCTGTTGACGAGAGAGAACCCGAGGCCGCGCGACACCATCGAGTAGATCGTCTCGATATTGCTGCTGGTCCACCGCACCCGGGGCTGGATCCCGGCCGCCACCATCGTCTCGGTGAGCCGTTCGATCGTGGGCGGGATGCTCAGCAGGATCGCCGGCTCGCCGTCGAGGTCGGCGAACGTCACCGACTCCCGGTGCGCCAGCCGGTGGTCCTCCGGGAGCGCGGCGTGGAGCACGACGTCGGCGAGCGGCACCCGCGTGAGGTCGTCGTCGGCCTGTCGCCCGTACACGAGACCGAGGTCGAGGCGCCCGTGCCGCACCTCGTCCTGCAGAGCTGCCGGGTCGTCCTCGCGGAAGCTGAGGTCGACCGCCGGGTAGGTGTCGGCGAAGTGCGCCACCAGCCCGGGCACCAGGCGCGGCGACAGGGTGTGGCTGCAGCCGACGCGCAGCGCGCCGCTCAGCTCCGACAGCGAGTCGGCGACGGCTCCGCGGGCCTCCTCCACCCGTTCCAGGATCGCCCGGGCGTGGCGGACGAACTCCAGCCCCGCCGGGGTCGGCACCAGGCGGCGGGGGCCCGCGCGGAGGAAGAGCTCGGCCCCCAGCACCTTCTCCAGCTGAGAGATCGCCATCGAGGCGGCGGCCTGGGACGCGTGTGCCGACGCCGCCGCGGCCGTCACGGAGCCCTCGTCGACGGCCGCCACGACGTACTGCATCTGCCGCAGCGTGATCTCAGACATCAATTCTCCTGATACTGAAGTTCGGAACTATCGACTGTTCAGATTGTGTGCGCGCCACCACACTGGGGCAAGCCCTCCGCGCCGACGCGGCGGGCACGGCAGCGAAGGAGCGCGAGGGATGAACCCGGACGACCTGCGACCTCGTGTCGTCGTCCTCGGCACGGCCGGCGGACCCCGATGGTGGGCGCGCGGCGTCCCGACGCGACGCAGCGGTATCGCGACCGCCGTCGTCGTGGGCGACGCGTTCTACCTCGTCGACTGCGGCCACGGTGTCGGCCGGCGGATCGCCGAGGCGGGCCTACACCTGCGCGACCTGCGCGGCGTCTTCCTCACCCACCTGCACTCCGACCACACGGTCGACCTGGGCAGCCTGCTCGTCTTCGGGCTCTACGAGCTCGGTGGCCGCCTCGGCGACCCCGTCCCCGTCGTGGGTCCGGGCGACCGGGGCATGCTCCCGCCGGTCTCGCCGCGCGCCACCGTGCCGCCGCGACCGGTGGCGCCGGACCACCCGACCCCCGGCACGGCTGCCATGGTCGACGCCCTCGTGCGGGCCCACGCGACGGACCTGAACGACCGGGTGCTCGACAGCCTCAAGCCCAGCCCGCTCGACCTGTTCGCGCCGCGCGACATCGAGGTCCCCGCGGGGGTGGGCTACCACCCGAACGACAACCCGACCCCGGACATGGAACCGTTCATGGTCCACGAGGACGAGCACGTCACCGTCACCGCGATCCTCGTCGAGCACCCGCCGGTGGCCCCGGCGTTCGGCTTCCGCTTCGAGACCGCGGCGGGGTCGGTGACCTTCTCGGGCGACACCGCGTTCACCCCGAACATGGTCCGGCTCGCCCGCGACACGGACCTGCTGCTGCACGAGGCCATCGACGTCGAGTTCATCGAGCGCACCTACGGTTCGCGCACCGACGACGAGGCGCGGGCCTCGCGCGACCACCACTACAAGTCCCACACCAGCGTGCGCGACGCGGTGCGGGTGGCCGACGAGGCGGGGGCTCGGCAGCTGGCGCTGCACCACCTCGTGCCCGGCACGGCCGCCGAGGCCGTCTGGCGCTACGGCGCCGACGGGTTCGACGGCGCCTTTCACGTGCCGGACGACCTGGACGTCATCGAGCTGCGGCCGGCCACGGACCGGCTCGCGGTCTGACCCGATCATCAGCGACGATTCAAGGAGGAATCGTGACTCTCCAGAGCAAGGCCCCCACCGTGCCGGGCGCGCCCCCGCCACCGGCCGACACCTCCGGGCAGCAGGCGACGCTGACCACCGTCGAGATGCGCCGGATCCTCGCGTCCGGCTTCATCGGCAGCGCGATCGAGTTCTACGACTTCATCCTCTACGGGACGGCGGCGTCGATCGTCTTCAACCGCGTCTACTTCGCCGGCCTGGACGCGGGCGTGGCCATCTTCGCCTCGTTCGTCACCCTGGCCGTCGGCTACGTGGCCCGGCCCGTCGGCGGCGTGATCTTCGGCCACTTCGGCGACCGTGCCGGCCGCAAGCGGATGCTCGTGCTGTCCATGCTGCTCATGGGCGTGGCCACCACGCTCATCGGCGTGCTGCCGACGACGGCGCAGATCGGTGTCGCGGCCCCGGTGATCCTGGTGCTGCTGCGGCTGGTGCAGGGCATCGCGGTGGGCGGCGAGTGGGGCGGTGCCGCGCTGATGGCGCTCGAGCACGCTCCGACGGAGAAGCGCGGCTTCGCGACGTCGTTCGCCAGTGCGGGCGGGCCCGCGGGCGCCCTGCTGGCCACGCTGGTCGTCACCCTCATGTCGGCCACCACGGGCGACCAGTTCCTCGTCTGGGGCTGGCGCGTGCCGTTCCTGCTGTCGGCCGTGCTCATCGTCATCGGCCTGGTCATCCGACTCAAGGTCACCGAGAGCCCGATGTTCCAGCAGCTCCAGGAGGAGAGCGACAAGCGGAAGGTGCCGATCGTCGAGGTGCTGCGGAACCACCGTCGCGCCGTCGGGCTCGCCCTCGTGGCGGCGCTCGGCTTCCCCGCCTGCCAAGGCCTGCTCACCGTGTGGGGCGTCTCGATCGCCGTCGAGTCCGGGGTGGAGCGCACCGACGTTCTCCTGTGGAAGGCGGTGGGCGCCGGGATCACCCTCGTGGTCACGTTCGTCGCGGCTCGGCTCAGCGACCGGTTCGGCCGACGCCGGATGCTGCTGGCCGGTGGTGCGCTCGGCGTGGTGTGCGCGTACCCGCTGCTCCTGCTGCTCGCCAACGGCACCCTCTGGGGCTTCGCCATCGCCATCGTGATGGGCAACGGCGTCATCCAGGGCATGCTCTTCGGACCGCTGGGTGCCTTCGTGGCCGAGCAGTTCCCCACCCGCGTCCGGTACACCGGCGCGTCCCTGGCCTACCAGGGTGGGTCCACCCTGGGCGCCGGCTTCGCGCCCATGATCGCCGCCGGGCTCATGGTGGTCGCCTCCGGGGCGATCTGGCCCGTCGCCCTGTTCTGGGCGGGCGTGATGGCCGCCGGAATGGTGGCGGTGCTCGCCATCCGCGAGTCCTCGCGGTCCACCCTCACGTGATCCGGTCCGGTGAACGACGTCGAGGTGCCCGTCCCGCAGCGCGGGGCGGGCACCTCGTCGTCGGCGTCCGG
>NZ_JBHUWC010000231.1:0-5440 GCF_042670225.1 Isoptericola sp. NPDC057191
CGATGGGGTGGCCGGCCCTCGTCGTGCGCGGGGCGGTCAGGCCTGGGAGGCGGCCCGGGCCTGCTGCTCGGTGTCCGGCTCGGCGTCCTCCGACGCCGGTTCCGCGGTGGCCTCGGAGCTCTTCGCGGCGCCGGCGCCCTTCGGAGCCTCGGCGTCCTTCGCGGCCGGGGTGTTCTTCGTGGTGCCGGAGCTCTTCGTGGCGCCGGTGCTCTTCGCCGCCTTGGCGCTCTTCGTGGCCCTCGCCGGCTCGGCGACCGGCTGCTCGTCCTCGGCCGGGATCTCGGCCGTGGTCTCGGTCTCGGCCTCGGTCTTGGCCTGGGCGCCCGGCTGAGCGGCGGTGGCGGGCTCGTCGGCAGCGGCCTCCGGCGCCGGGGCGGGCGGCACGTCGGTCTCGGCCGCCGCGCGCGAGGAGCCCTTGGCGGACTTCTTCTCGGCGCCGAGGAGGCCGCGCAGCTCCTCGAGGTAGGAGTTGATCGAGTCGTGCCGGCGCGTGAGGTCCTCGAGCTGGCGCTGCGCGGTGGACCGGTGGTTCTCCGCCTCCACGCGGGCGTCCGAGACCATCTGCTCGGTGAACTCGCGCGCCTCGGCGACGATGCCGTCCGCGGTGCGGCGGGCGTCCGCCACGAGGGCCTTCACGTAGGCGTCGGACTCGGCCCGGACCTTCTCCGCCTGCTGCAGGGCGAGGGCGACGCGCTGCTCGGCCTCGGCGGCGTGCTCCTCGGCCGCACGGACGAGGAGGTCCGTCTCCTGGCGTGCCGTCTCGTGCCGGGCCGCGGCCTCGTGCTCGACCTGCTCGCGCCGCTGCGCGATCTCGAGCTCGGCGTCGGCGAGCGCGGCACGGGCCTGCTCCCGCAGCTGCTCGAGCTCGGTCGTGACGGCGTCCGACGCCTCGGCGGCGTGGTGCTTGGCCTCGGCGATGATGCGGGCGGCCTCGCGGCGGGTGCGCTCGAGCAGGTCGGTCGACTCGCGGTCGGCCTCCTCGCGCAGCGCGGCGGCCTCGGCGGCGGCCTGCGCCCGCTGCTGCGCCGTCTCGCGCTCGGTGGAGACGCGCAGCTCGGTGGTCTCGCGCTCCGCGGTGGAGCGCTGGACGCCGATCTCGCGCTCGAGCGAGGCGCGGCGCTCGGACTCCTCGGCGGAGAGCGTGCTCGTGATGAGGGCGGCCTCGCGCTCGGCGGAGCCGACCAGCTCCTCGGCGCGACGCTGGGCCGCGAGGAGCGTGCCCTCGGCCTCCGCCGCGGTGGTGGACCGGATCTCCTCGGCCTCCCGGCGGGCGCTGCCGAGCAGCTCCGACGCCTCGGACTCGGCGCGCGAACGCACCTGGCCGGCGGAGAGCTTGGCGCGCGCCATGATGTCGGCCGCCTGCTGGTTGGCCTGGGTCAGCACCTCGGTCGACTGCTCCTCCGCGGACCGCAGGAGGCGCTCGACGCGGGAGCCGAGACCGGCGTAGGAGGGCTTCTCGTTCTCCCGCAGCTGGCGCTGCGCGAGCGCCAGCTCCGAGGAGATCTGCATGGCGCGCGCGTCGGTGCTCTCGACGTTCCGACGAGCCTCCTCCAGAGCCTGCTCGAGTCGGGCGATGTGACCGTCCACCTGGGCGCGGTCGTAACCGCGCATGGTGATCGGGAAGAGCGTGCGCTCGTCGGACACGTGCAGACCTCCGTATGTGGTGGGTGTCCCGGCCACGTCAGGATAGTGGGGCGGCCATGGCGCCGATACTCGGGACATACTTGCCCAACGGGACGAGCCAGGCATCTTCTCACACCCGGGCGTCGCGCCGCGAGGGCCGGGTTGCGGCTCGCCGCTGCGGGTCGTGGCGACCGCCGGGAGCCGCGGCGCGGCGGACGTACGCGAGTCGTGAAGGGTTCGTGAACCGCCCCCCGCCAGGGGGGCGACATGGACGGAGCTCGGTGCGCCGTCCCTATGCTGGACTGTCCACGTCGAAGGGAAAGCTCGGTGCTGCAACGCATTCTGGGCGGCGTCCTGGTCCTCATCGGACTGGTCGCTGCCGCGCTCGGTGTCGCCTCCGCCACAGTGTGGCGCGCCACCGACACGGTGGCCGCCACGGCCAAGCCGTCCGGCGACGGCACGCTCGTCGTCACCGACCCCGGGGTCCTGGGCCTCGTCGGCGACGACGTCACGATCAGCGCGTCCGTGCCCGAGGGGCAGAAGGTCGCGCTCGCGATCGGCCGCGACGTCGACGTGGCCGGGTGGGTCGGCAACGACCCGTCCTCGCGCGTGACCGGCCTCAGCGACTGGGAGAACCTCTCCGTGACGGCGGGCAAGCCTGCCGACGCCGACGCCAAGACCGACGAGGCACCGGCCACCGGCCCCGACCCCTCGGGCTCGGACATGTGGGTCGCGGAGGCCTCCGACGACACCAGCGTCACCCTCCGCTGGAGCGACCGGCCGGGTCGGTGGACCCTGCTCGCCGCGGGTGTCGGCAAGGACGCGCAGGCGCCCACCCTCGAGCTCACCTGGCCGCGCACCGTCGCGACGCCCTACCTGTGGCCGGGCGTCATCGCCGGGGCCGTCCTCGTGCTGATCGGCGCGGTGCTGCTGGTGCTCGGCGGCCGCCGGGTCCGTGCGCAGCGCGCCGACGGCGCCGACAGCGACGGGCGCCTCGACCCGCCCGGCACGGCGGCGGACGACGAGGCGCACGCCGCCCCGTTCGGCGGCCCGTCGGCCGGCCCGTTCGCCCCGGTGCGGCCCACCGACGACTCCGCGGGCACTCCCACGTCCCCGCCGACCGGGGAGCCGGGCGCGGACCGGCCCGAGGGCGGTGCGGCACCGGAGGACGGCGCGGCACCGGAGGACGGGACGGCGCGCGACGCCGCGGGCACCGCGGAGGTGCCCCTCGCGGGCCGCCTGCTGCGTCGGTCCCGGCGCCGGCAGCGTGACGACCTCGTCGAGGGTGCCTCGCCCGCCGAGCCCGCCGAACCCGCCGAGCACGCGTCCGCCACCGCCGTCGCCCCGTTCGCGGCGGGGCCGACCGCGCACGCGCCGGTCCCGGCCGAGCCGACGCCGCACGAGCCCGCGTCGGCGGAGCCGGCAGCGTCGGAGGAGCCCACCACCGCCACCGGGGCCCTGCGCATGACCCGCCGCGAGCTGCGCGCCCAGGAGGAGGCTCGCCGGGCCGCCGAGCAGGGCGGGATGACACGCATGCTGCGCGCCATCACCGGCTCGATCCCCGCCGTGCGCCCGCAGCAGGCCGCGCCGGCGGAGGCGGACGGCGACGCCCGACCGGACCTGGCCACGCCCACCGGCCGCGCTGCCGCCTGGCGCGCCACCTGGGGCTTCGGCGACCCGGGCCGCACCGGCCACGGCGCCGACGGCGCCGAGCAGCGCCCGACCGACACCGACGGGGAGAACCGATGAACCGCCGTACCACCCGCCGCGGCCTGGCCGTCGCGAGCGCCGTCGTCGTCTCCTCGGCGCTGCTCGCCGGCTGCGCCCAGGAGCTCCCGCAGCCCGCGCCCGACCCGGCGTCGAGCCGGCCCGCGCTCACCGAGGACCAGGACACCCAGGTGGCGGCCGCGGTCGCGAAGACGGTCGACGCGGCGGACAAGGCCAAGAAGGGCACGGACCTGAAGCCGCGCGTGACCGGGCCCGCCTACGAGGTGCGCGCCAGCCAGCTCGCCGTGGCGAAGGAGCGCGACAACGCCGAGTTCGTCACGGACATCCCGAGCGAGTCCCAGCAGATGATCATCCCGACCACCGAGGGGTGGCCGCGCACGAGCTTCTCGATCACGCAGGCGACGGAGAAGCTCGAGACGCCCCGCCTGGTGGCGTTCGAGCAGGCCTCGGCCCGCGAGAACTACAAGATGTGGTCCTGGGTGCAGCTCATCCCCGGGCAGCAGATGCCGTACTTCGCCGACCCCGCGATCGGATCGGAGGCGGTGGCGAAGGACGACGACTCGCTCGCCGCGTCGCCCGTCGACGCCCTCGCGCAGTACGCCGACATCGTCACCCTCGGGGCGAAGAAGTCGTCGTTCGCCAAGCAGTTCACCCTGCCGGACGCCGACCTGACGGCCGCCGTGGCCGCGGACGAGGCCGCGTGGAAGGACGTCCCGGGGTTCGAGGAGTCCGGGACGAAGTACTCGAAGAAGTTCGTGGCGCGCAAGGACGACGTGCGGTCCGTGCGCACGGTCGACGGTGGCGCGCTGGTGATGGGCGTCCTCGACGGGACGGCGAAGGTCGAGGCGGAGGAAGAGGCCAAGGTCCCGGCGCTCTCGCAGACGCAGAAGGCCCTGCTCGGCGACGCCGACCCGACCAACGTGCTGAAGACCGAGTACACCGACATGGTGGCCCTGTACGTGCCCCCGAAGGGCTCGGACGAGAAGATCCGGCCGCTCGGGTACTCGCACGTCGCGACGGCGGCCTCGAACTGACGCTCCGCTCTTAGGATGACGCCATGACCAACGCCACCCCCGATCCGTCCTTCGCCGTGCGCGGTGCCGTCGACCTGTCGGCGCTGAACCGCCCCCAGTCGCCGCCCCCGGGGGAGCCCGGCGGGGCGCCGTCCGCCGGCGGCTACGTGCTGGACGTCACGGACGCGAACTTCCAGCAGGTGGTGCAGGACTCGACCACGTTCCCGGTGGTCATGCTCCTGTGGATCCCCACCGACAAGGCGAACGCCGACCTGGGCGAGCTCCTCGGGCGTCTCGCCGAGGAGTACGCCGGGCGGTTCCTGCTCGGCCGGCTCGACGCCCAGGCGTACCCGCAGGTCGCCGCGGCGTTCCAGGTGCAGGGCGTGCCGACGGTCGTCGCCGTGCTGCAGGGCCAGCCGCTGCCGCTCTTCCAGGGCGCAGCCCCCGAGGACCAGGTGCGAGGCGTCCTCGACCAGGTGCTCGCCGCCGCCGAGCAGAACGGTGTCACCGGCCGTGCCCCCGCCCAGGGCGGCGAGGGCGAGGCGCCGGCCGAGGCCGAGGCCGAGCCCGTGGAGGAGCCGCTGCCGCCGCTGCATCAGGAGGCGTACGACGCGATCGAGCGCGACGACCTCGACACCGCGGTCGCCGCCTACGAGAAGGCCATCAAGCAGGACCCGAAGGACGCCCTGGCCGTCGCGGGCCTCGCCCAGGTGCGGCTGCTGCAGCGCACGCGCGACGCCGACCTGCAGGACGTGCGGACGGCGGCGGCGGACGCCCCCGGTGACGTCGACGCGCAGCTCGGCGTCGCGGACATGGACATGCTCGGCGGCAAGGTCGAGGACGCGTTCGCCCGCCTGCTCGAGCTGCTGCCCGGCGCCGACGCGGACACCAAGGAGAAGCTCCGCGTGCGTCTCGTGGAGTACTTCGAGATCGTCGGGCCGACCGACCCCCGCGTGGTCAAGGCGCGGCAGCGCCTGGCCATCAGCCTGTACTGACCCCGCGCTGGACTACTGACCCCGCGCTGGAATCGTGCGTGCTGACTTGATCCTCAAACGGCTCGTTTGAGGATCAGGTCC